>NZ_JBWKYF010000058.1:0-42621 GCF_059423605.1 Variovorax sp. GW460-12-1-14-LB1 | reverse complement strand
ACTACACCGACTTCTACACCTCGATCGACCACGCGCTGAACATCAGCCGCCTGATGAACCCCGACGGCGACGTCACGCCCAACTTCCGCTGGGTGCCGACCGCGTACCACGGGCGCGTGTCAACCATCGGCGTGAGCGGCCAGCGCTTTCACCGGCCGATGGGCCAGGCCATGGCGCCCGGCGCGAAGGCGCCGACCTACCAGGCCTGCGCGCGGCTCGACTACGAACTGGAGCTGGGCGTGTGGATCGGCCAGGGCAATGCGCAGGGCGAGGCGATTCCGCTCGCGCGCGCGGAAGAACACATCTTCGGTCTCTGCCTGCTCAACGACTGGTCGGCGCGCGACATCCAGTTCTGGGAGATGGCGCCGCTCGGGCCCTTCCTGGCGAAGAACTTCGCGACCACGATCTCGCCGTGGATCGTGACGATGGAAGCGCTGGCGCCCTACCGCCAGGCGTGGACGCGGCCCGCGAACGAGCCGCAACCGCTGGCCTACCTGGAAAGCAGCGCGAACCGCGAAGGCGGCGCGCTCGACATCCGGCTCGAGGTGTGGCTCGAAAGCGGAAAGGCGCGCGCGCAGAAGACCGGGCCGTCGCGCCTGTCGGGCACGAGCTTCAAGCACCAGTACTGGAGCGTGGCGCAGATGGTGGCGCACCACACGGTGGGCGGCTGCAGCCTGAACCCGGGCGACCTGTTCGGCAGCGGCACCATCTCGGGCCCCGGCGAGGGCGAGGCCGGCGCGATCATCGAGCTGACGCGCGCGGCCCAAACCCCGGTGACGCTGGCCAACGGCGAGACGCGCGGTTTCCTAGAAGACGGGGATGCGGTGCTGCTGCGCGGCTGGTGCGAGAAGCCCGGCCATGCGCGCATCGGTTTCGGCGAGAGCCGGGGGACCGTGCTGCCGGCGCGAGGTTGAAAGCGACGCGCCAATGAAAAAGGCCACCTGGTGAGGTGGCCTTTTCATGCGATTTGGAGCGGGAAAAGAGTCTCGAACTCTCGACCTCAACCTTGGCAAGGTTGCGCTCTACCAACTGAGCTATTCCCGCGTGAGCCTCAGATTATAGGGTGGTTTGAGGCGGTTTGCCATCTTCCCCCGAAAAAATTTGAAATCAGGCGCCGAACACCAGCGCGCGGTGCATCGACACCCCGGCGAACAGCCCGTCGGCCGAGGCCAGCGTGGCGTTGGAAAAAGCCATCGCTACATCGCCCGCCGCGTACACGCCGGGCACCGTCGTCGTCTTCATCGCATCGACGCGCAGCACCGGGCCCGTGGGGCCGTCGTCGAACGCGCAGCCCAGCTGCTCGGCCAGCGGACTGGTCGGCCGCGTGTGCGGCGCCACGAACAGCGCTTCGATTGGCACGCGCCGGCCGTCGTCGAGACGCACGGCCGCGAGGTCCGTCCCCTGCCCTTCGAGACCGGCGATGCGCCCGGGCTCCACGGCCACGCCGCGTGATTGCAGCCGGGCGCGTGCCTCGGCGTCCGGCCCTGCGTCGCCATTCAGGAAGAGCGTGGTCGGGCCCCATTCGGCGATCAGCAACGCGTGGTCCGGCGGGTGCGCGCTGTGAAAGAGCACGCCCAGCGGACGGTCGCCGAACTCGTAGCCGTGGCAATAAGGACAGTGCAGCACGCTCTTCCCCCAGCGTTCGCCGAGGCCCGGAATGTCCGGCAGGCCGTCCTGCACGCCGAAGGCCAGCAACAGTTTGCGCGTCGACAGCTGTTCCCCGCTGTTCAATGAAACCGTGAAGCCCTCCGCGCCATCGGCCATTGCCGCAGTCACCGTGCCTTCGACGAAGGTGACGGACGGATAGACGAGCAGCTTGTCGCGCGCGTCGGCAATCATCTGCAGCGGCGGCATGCCGTCCTGCCCGAAGAAACCGTGCGAGGCCGCGGCGAAGCGGTTGCGCGGCGCGCCCGCGTCAACCACGCAGACCTTCCTGCGTGCGCGCGCCAGTTGCATGGCAGCGGAGAGGCCGGCAAAGCTGCCGCCCACGATGAGTGCGTCATAGCGCATGTGCGATGTCCTTCGCGGTGAAGCCGCCACCCGTCATGCGGCGATGAAAGTCTTTGGAGAGATCGGCCAGCGTGATCCCGTTGAGCCGCCGCAGCAGCAGCGCCTCGGCCTCCTGGCAGGCCCCGTCGAGCGCCGCGTTCACCGCCTGCTCGACGATGCAGCCCGGGCTCTCGGTGCGGTTGCCCATGGCCAGCAGCGCAGGCGCGCCGACGGCGTTGTGGATGTCGCCCAGCGTCACCGAACTCAACGAGCACGACAGCACCCAGCCGCCCCCATGGCCCTTGGCCGAGCTGACGAAGCCGGCCTGCCGCAGCCCCGCCATGAGCCGTCGCACGACCACGGGGTTGGTCTGCATCGCCGCGGCGAGCGCCTCGGAGGTGATGGGGGCGTTCAGCTCGGCCATGTGCAGCAGCACGTGGAGCACGCCGGAAAGCTTGCTGTCTCGTTTCATGCAACATTATGAGTTGCATGTTTTCGATGACACGGCGCATCGCGCCAAGAAACCCCGGATCGGGCGGGGATTTGCAAACGCCGCCCTAACGCACGAGCCCCCGATTCCGCCGACGGCCGATTCCCACAGCGTCGAGCGAACGCGCCGCACATGGCGACAACCTGCCGGCCCGTCATGGTTGCCCCCGAATCGATCGAACCCCGGTCGGTTCTGCAAACCGTGACTCAGCAACGAAAGGAACTGTCACTCATGACTACACATGCAACCAACCGCATCTTCATCGGCGCCATGCTGGCGGGCCTGCTGGCCCTCGGCGGGACGGCCCAGGCGCAAGGCGTCGGGGTCGGCGTGGGGGTCAACGCCGATGTGAAGGCCTCGGGCAGCACCGGCGCGACGCCACAAGGCGGCGCAGCAGGCGCACGCGCGCAGACCGGTGCGTCGGCCGATGCCAATGCGGACACCTCCACCACCGGCGCGACCGGCGGCGTGGGCAATGCCGTCGGTGGCGTGCTCGGCACGGCCACGGGTGCGGTCGGCGGTGCCACCGGCGCCGTGGGCGGCGCGACGCAAGCCGTCGGCGGTGTGACCAACACCGTGGGCAGTACCGTGAACAGCGCGACCGGTGCCGCTGGCGCCGTGGGCGGCGCCGTGAAACCGGCCACGGCCGGCGCCAAGGCCAGCGGCAAGGCCCAGGGCTCGGGCGCGGTCGACCTGCACAAGAAGTAAGCAGGTCCAAGCTGCAGCGGCCGGACGCGGCTGTTGCAGCGCATCGCTCCGCAAGTAATCAAGCCCGCAGCGCCAAAGCGTTGCGGGCTTGTGTCGTTCAGAGGTCGGGGGCAGGCAGCTTGAAGAGGCTGGTGACTTCGGTGTCGAGCACCACCAGCGCACGCTGGTTGAACAGCCGCCAGCGCCAGCGCAGGATGCCGAGCGTGGGGCGCTTTTCGGAGCGGCGCACCTCGATCACGTCGGCCACGAGCCGCAGCGCATCGCCGGGTCGCACCGGGTTCGGCCAGCGCACGTGCTCGAGCCCGGGCGACGCGAACGATTCAGAACCCGCCAGCGCCGCCTCGACCACCAGCCGCATCGCGATCGAGCAGGTGTGCCAGCCGCTCGCGATGAGCCCGCCGAAGGGGCTGCCTGCCGCCGCCTCGGCGTCGGTGTGGAACCACTGCGGGTCGTAGGCCCGCGCGAACTGCACGAGTTCGGCTTCGGTGAGCACATAAGGCCCGGCCTCGATGACCTGGCCTGCATGGAAGTCGGCGAACTGCATCCGCCGCAGCTTAGTACGTTTCGAGGTGCAGACGACCTTCGCGCTTGAGTTGCGCGCCGACGGTGTCCCAGTCGAGCCCCGCTTCCTTCGCCACGTCGCGCAGTGCGAGCACCACGCCCTCTTCCATGCTCTTGAGGCCGCACACGTAGAAGTGGCTGGCGCCGTCTTTCAGCAGCGCGGCCAGGTCGGCGGCGCGTTCGCGCATCAGGTCCTGCACATAGCGCTTGGGTTGGCCCGGCGTGCGCGAGAACGCGAAGTTGATGTCGATGAAGTCTTTTGGCAGCGATTGCAGCGGGCCGAAGTACGGCAGTTCCTGCTGCGTGCGCGCGCCGAAGAACAGCATGAGCTTGCCGCCTTCGAACTTGCCGCTCTTGCGCAAGCGCCGGCGCCATTCGGTCATGGCGCGCATGGGCGCGCTGCCGGTGCCGGTGCAGATCATCACGATGTGCGACTTGGGGTGGTTCGGCATCAGGAACGAGGCGCCAAAGGGCCCCACCACCTGCACGGTGTCGCCCACCTTGAGGTCGCACACGTAGTTGGAGCACACGCCGCGCACCGGGTCGCCCTCGTGGTCCTCGGTGACGCGCTTCACGGTGAGCGAGACGTTGTTGTAGCCCGGCCGCTCGCCGTTGCGCGGGCTGGCCACCGAGTACTGGCGCGCATGGTGGCGCTTGCCGATGGCATCGACGCCCGGCGGCACGATGCCGATCGACTGGCCTTCGAGCACGGGGAACGGCACCACGCCGAAGTCGAGCACGATGTGGTGCGTCTCGCTGTCGAAGCCGGCCTCGGTGCAGTTGAAGTTGCCCACCACGGTGGCGGTGGTCGGCGTCTTCGGCGGAAAAAGGTTGGTGTAGGCGTGCGCGGCCGACCAGGGCGGCACGCTGGCGCCGTACTGCGCGGAATTGAAAGCGGGCTCGGTGCCCTGCACGGCGGCCTGGGCCTGCGTCTGGGCAGGCACTTCCGCGGCCTCGGCGGCAGCGCCGGACACGCCCGCCGCCTCGAGTTCTTCGGGCGAGAGCTCGGCGGGGAGTTCTTCCCACGTGAGCTGTTCTTCGATGGTGTACGCACGCACCAGCGGCATGGTGCGCCAGTTGTCGATCGAGCCCGTGGGGCACGGCGAGATGCAGGCCATGCAGCCATTGCAGACGTCCGCACGAACGACGTAGTTGTTGTCGTCGTGCGTGATCGCGTTCACGGGGCAGGTCGCCTCGCAGGTGTTGCAGCGGATGCAGATCTCGGGGTCGATCAGGTGCTGCTTGATGACCCCGGCTTCAACGACCATGTCCATGTTGTTCTCCATGCCCTCGCCGTGGGGACGAGGGCTTCATATCCAGACGCTCAGCCGAAACGCACGTATTCAAAGTCCACCGGCTGGCGGTTGATGCCCATCACCGGCGGCGAGATCCAGCCCGCGAACTTGCCCGGCTCGATCACGCGGCCCATCAACGATGCCACGAAAGCGAAGTCTTCGGAACTCGGCAGCCATTCGTCGCGCTTGGCGGCCCATTCGATGTCGTTCACCACACGGCCCTCGGGCGACATCTTGATGCCGGCGAGTGCGCCGATCTGGCGGTTGAAGGCCTTGTGCGGCACGACCAGGCGGGTGGGGATGCCGGCCTTCTCGAGCACCTTGTTCCAGCGGCCGACGCCGGCCACCGAGTCCTTGATGAAGTCGTCGCGCAGCACTTCGTTCAGGGCGTTGAGCATCGGCACGTCCTTCTCGACGAGCTGGCCGTCCTTCACCTCGAGCACCTTGTAGGTCTGGCCCTTGAGCACGTGGTCGTCGTCGCGCTTGCCTTCTTCGTAGCGGCCCTTCAGGCCCGAGCTGTAGAAGATGGCGGCGTTGCTCGACTGGTCGGCGCCGAACAGGTCGATGGTCACCGAGTAGTGGAAGTTCAGGTAGCGCTGGATGGTGCCCAGGTCGATGCAGCCGGCGGCGCGGATCTTCTGCGCGTCGTCGGTCTTGAGCTCGTTCATCACCTGCGCGGTGCGCGCGATGACGCGCGACACGCCGCTCTCGCCCACGAACATGTGGTGCGCCTCTTCGGTCAGCATGAACTTCGTGGTGCGCGCCAGCGGGTCGAACGCGCTCTCGGCCAGCGCGGCCAGCTGGAACTTGCCGTCGCGGTCGGTGAAGTAGGTGAACATGAAGAACGCGAGCCAGTCGGGCGTCTTCTCGTTGAAGGCGCCCAGGATGCGCGGGTTGTTGGCGTCGCCCGAGGTGCGCTGCAGCAGCGCGTCGGCCTCTTCGCGGCCGTCGCGGCCGAAGTGCTTCTGCAGCAGGTAGACCATGGCCCACAGGTGGCGGCCTTCTTCGACGTTGATCTGGAACAGGTTGCGCAGGTCGTACATCGACGGCGCCGTGAGGCCCAGGTGGCGCTGCTGCTCGACCGACGCGGGCTCGGTGTCGCCCTGCGTGACGATGATGCGGCGCAGGTTGGCGCGGTGTTCGCCGGGCACGTCCTGCCAGACCTTCTCGCCCTTGTGGTCGCCGAAGTGCACTTCGCGGTTGGCGTCGCCCGGGTTCAGGAAGATGCCCCAGCGGTAGTCGCGCATCTTCACGTGGCCGAACTGCGCCCAACCTTGGGGGTCGACGCTCACGGCGGTGCGCAGGTACACCTCGTGGTTGGTGGAGCCCTCGGGGCCCACGTCGTCCCACCAGTTGATGAAGTTGGGCTGCCAGCCTTCGAGCGCGCGCTGCAGCGTGCGGTCTTCGCCGAGGTTGACGTTGTTGGGGATCTTCTCGCTGTAGTTGATCGTGCTCATCGTTGTTCCTTGGGTTGTGCGGACTGCTCTGTGCTCAAACGCGGTTCAGGTCGAAGCCGGCTTTTTGACCGGTGCCGTAGACCTTCAGCGCGCCCTTCTCGCCGACGGCGTTGGGGCGGTTGAAGATCCAGTTCTGCCAGGCCGTGAGGCGGCCGAAGATGCGGGTGGCCATGTTCTCCTTGCTCGCGAAGCGCAGGTTGGCTTCCAGGCCGGTGAGCGCGTCGGGCGACATGGCGGCGCGCTCTTCGATGGCGATGCGGATCTCGTCGTCCCAGTCGATGTCGTCGGGCGCGGCGGTGACGAGGCCGAGCTTCACGGCTTCGTCGGCGTCGAGCGCCTGGCCGGCGGCGGCACGCGCGGCTTCGAGCGGTGCAGCCTCTTCATAGAAGCGGCGCTGCAGGCGGCTCTGGTCGTTCACCATCGGGAAGAAGCCGAAGTTGAATTCGTTGAGCGTGAGCTTTGGTGCGCGCGCGGCGTCGTCGGGCAGCGCGAGCATGTAGGTGCGGTCGGCCGCGAAGGCCAGCTCGGCCAGCGTGCCGGCGAAGCATGAGCCGGCTTCGACCAGCGCGAACAGGCTGCGCGAGGACACATCGAGGCGCGCCAGCGTGCGGCGCAGGCCGCCGATGGTTTCACGCACCAGCCAGTGGTCCTTGTTCGCGAACATCACGGCATCCGATGCGAGCACGGCGGCGGCGTCGCCTTCGGTCTTGAGCAGCCAGGTGCCGACGTCGAGTTCGTTGGTGCGCAGGTTGAGGATGGCGTCGTCGAGCTCGCGGCACACGGCCAGCGGCCACCAGGCGGCGCCTGCGGCTTCGATGGCGGCGATGTCGGCCGGCTGCGCGCCGGTGGGTGCCTTCACGGTGATCGTCGCGGTGCGCTTGCTGCGGTCGATCTGCACGTTGACGTTGGCGTACGCGATGCCGTCGGCGCTGTCGGTGCGCTCGACGCGGGTCAGGGCCACGCCCTTGGCGCCGGCGGGGCGGTCGCTGCCGGCGGCGAGCTGCGTGGCGCGTTCCTGCACGGCGGCGGGGAACTGGGCGGGCTTGGCCACCGCATCGACCAGGCGCCAGTCGACCGCGCGCTGGCCGCGCACGCCTTCGACGCTGGTGCAGAAGATGTCGGCGAGGTCGTGGCGCACATGGCGCTTGTCGGTCACGCGGGTCAGGCCGCCGGTGCCGGGCAGCACGCCGAGCAGGGGCACTTCGGGCAGCGAGACGGACGAGGAGCGGTCGTCGACCAGCAGGATCTCGTCGCAGGCCAGTGCCAGTTCGTAGCCGCCGCCGGCGCAGGCGCCGTTCACGGCCGCGAGGAACTTCAGGCCCGAGTGCTTGGAGGTGTCTTCCATGCCGTTGCGCGTCTCGTTGGTGAACTTGCAGAAGTTCACCTTCCAGGCGTGGCTGGAAACGCCGAGCATGAAGATGTTGGCGCCGGAGCAGAAGATCCGGTCCTTGCCGCTGGTGACGATCACGCTGCGCACTTCGGGGTGCTCGAAGCGGATGCGGTTGAGCGCATCGTTCAGCTCGATGTCCACGCCCAGGTCGTAGCTGTTGAGCTTGAGCTTGTAGCCGGGGCGGATGCCGCCGTCTTCCGCGATGTCGAGCGTGAGGCGCGCAATGGCGCCGTCGAAGCTCAGCGACCAGTGGCGGTACTGGGCGGGTTCGATGCGGTAGTCGACGCGCTGGGGCGCCTGGAGCGTGGTGTCGGTCATGCGGAAGTCTCCTGTGGGGCTGTGTTCAGAAAACCGTGAACAGGAATAATAATGCACTTCCTTGTTCCGATGACATGCATCATGCTGCATGCAAACAGGCAAGTCAATGCCTGTTGTGCTTTTTTTCAGATTTCAGGATCGGGCAGGGCTTGTGCGGGGCGCACGACGGATCAGGGGGTGTGCGCAGGACACCGGGTACTTCCCTCCGCGAATGTCCTCCGGGCTTCGCCCTCCCCCTTAATTTCGCTGCGGGAAGCACCCGGTGCCCTGCGCACGGGGCACGCGGTCGGGTCATGGCCGATCAACCACCGCACTGCCCACGCTCACGCCGATGGGGTGCCTTGCGCAGCGAAATCAAGGAGGAGGCCGCAGGCCGGGGGACATTCGCGGAGCAAGGTACCCCGTCGGCGGGAGCGTCGCCCTGAGCAGCGAACGCCCCAACGCCAGCAAGCGGAAACTCAGGCCAACCCCATCGACTGCCGGGCAACCGCACGCAGCGCCTGGAAACTCTGCGGCAACGTCTTCCCACTGGTATCGACCGACAGATCGGCCTTCGAATAGAAAGCGGCGCGCCCATTCAGGATGCGGCGCAGGTCTTCCATGGCCTCCTTGCTGGCCGCCATCGGGCGGGTGTCGCCCTGCGCGGCCACGCGGCCCATGTGCTCCTCGGGCGCGGCCTGCAGCCACACTGTCGTGCAGTGGGCCAGCAGCTCGTTGAAGGTGGCCGGGTCGGACACGATGCCGCCGGGCGTGGCAATGACCACCTCGCTATAGATCTGCACCGCCTCTTCCAGCGCGCGGCGCTCGTAGCGGCGGTAGGCGTTGGTGCCGTACAGGTCGTGGATTTCGCGCACGCTGCAGCCCGCCAGCTTCTCGATCTCGCGGCTCAGTTCGATGAACGGAATTTCGAGGTCTTCGGCCAGCATCTGCCCCAGCGTCGACTTGCCCGCGCCGCGCAGCCCCACGAGCGCGATGCGCCGGTGGCGCGCCGGGTCGACCGAGGCCGTGCCCAGCATCTCGCCGAGCGCCACGCGCACGCGGCGCAGGTCGGCTTCGCTGCGGTGCTCGAGCAATTCGCGGATCAGCAGCCACTCGGGCGAGCTGGTCGTCACGTCGCCCACCAGCTCGGCCAGCGAACAGTGCAGCGCCCCGGCCACCTGCTGCAGCACCAGGATCGATGCGTTGCCGATGCCGTATTCCAGGTTCGCCAGGTGGCGCTCCGACACGTCGGCCGACAGGGCCACCGCCTTGCGCGTGAGGCCGCGCTGCGCGCGCAGGTTGCGCACGCGGTCGCCCAGTGCCACCAGCAGTGGGTTCTTGGCCTCCCCGGCCACGGCGGCGCCGTGGTTGCCGGTGCCGCCCTCGGGCGCGGTGGCCAGCACCGCGTCTACATGCTCGTTCATGCCATTCCTCGTTCTTCGCCGGGATTGTGCGCGCTCAGGGTAAACACCATAGATGCACTATATTGCTTGACACCTGTTGTCTCGCTGCTTATTGTTCGATCACACGCAAGATACTGCACACGCAGACTTCCTGCAAGAAGACGATAGTTCATCCGTTCGAGGCCCACGATGTCCGACACCCCCACGCCCGCCACCGGCAAGGCGGCATTTCACCAGCTGATCGCCGACCTGACCGCCGAGATCGCCGGCCAGCCGCTGGACGCCGCGCTCGACCAGTGGCTCAACGCCACCCACGGCGCCGGCAGCGCCCGTTTTGCGCAACTGCGCCAGGCCTGCATCGGCGGCGTCGCCGAAGGCTGGCTGTGCGACCGCGAAGGCGGCGGCCTCAAGTACGGCCGCGTCTTCAAGGCCGAGGACGCGCTGCACCGCTTCTCGGTCGACGTGGTCGACATGCAGGACCTCGCCGGCCCGCACCACACGCATCCGAACGGCGAGATCGACCTGATCATGCCGCTGGACGACACCCCCGCCGCCACCTTCGACGGACGGCCCGCGGGCTGGTGCGTCTACGGGCCCGGCACCGCACACCGCCCGACCGTGGCCCAGGGCCGCGCGCTCGTCCTCTACCTGCTGCCCGAAGGGCAGATCAAGTTCACCGCATGACCGACCTTCTCGCCAACCACGTCGCCGGCCGCTGGCAAAGCGGCACGGGCGCCGGCACGCCCCTGTTCGACCCGGTGCTCGGCACCGAACTCGCGCGCGTCGACGCCACCGGCCTCGACCTGCCCGAGGCCTTTGCCTTTGCGCGTGAGCAAGGCGGCCGCGCGCTGCGCGCCCTCACCTACCGCCAGCGCGCCGGCCTGCTCGCCGCGCTCGTGAAGGTGCTGCAGGCGAACCGCGACGCGTACTACGAGATCGCCACCGCGAACTGCGGCACGGTGAAGAACGACTCGGCCGTCGACATCGACGGCGCGATCTTCACGCTGGGCCAGTACGCCAAGTGGGGCGACGCGCTCGGCGACGTGCGTGCGCTGCGCGACGGCGAGGCCATGAAGCTCGGCAAGGAGCCCGTGTTCCAGTCACAGCACCTGCAGGTGCCGACGCACGGCGTGGCGCTGTTCATCAACGCCTTCAACTTCCCCTCGTGGGGCCTGTGGGAAAAGGCCGCGCCCGCGCTGCTGTCGGGCGTGCCCGTGATCGTCAAGCCCGCCACGGCCACCGCCTGGCTCACGCAGCGCATGGTGAAAGACGTGGTCGATGCGGGCGTGCTGCCGGCCGGCGCGCTGTCGGTCATCTGCGGCAGCTCGGCCGGCCTGATGGACCAGCTCCAGCCTTTCGACGTGGTCTCGTTCACCGGCTCGGCCGAGACCGCCGCCATCATCCGTTCGCACCCGGCCGTGGCCGCGCGCTCGGTGCGTGTGAACATCGAGGCCGACAGCCTCAACAGCGCCCTGCTGCTGCCCGGCGCCGCGCCCGGCAGCGAGGCCTTCAACCTGCTCGTGCGCGAAGTGGTGCGCGAGATGACGGTCAAGTCGGGTCAGAAGTGCACCGCCATCCGCCGCATCCTCGTGCCGGCCGAGGTGTACGACGCCGCCGCCGAAGCCATCGGAGCCAAACTCGCAGGCGTGACCGTCGGCAACCCGCGCAACGAGAACGTGCGCATGGGCTCGCTCGTGAGCCGCGCGCAGCTGAACGCGGTGCGCGACGGCCTCGACGCGCTGGCCGCGCAGACCACCGTGCTGCACGACAGCAGCAACAAGCCCCTCATCGACGCCGACCCCGCCGTGGCCGCCTGCATCGGCCCCGTGCTGCTGGGCGCGCGCGACGCCGATGCGGCACAGCGCGTGCACGACGTGGAAGTGTTCGGCCCGGTCGCCACGCTGCTGCCCTACAACGACCTCGCGCACGGCATCGCGCTCGCGCACCGGGGCCAGGGTTCGCTCGTCACCTCGCTGTACGGCAGCGACGATGCCGCGTTGGCCCAGGCCGCGCTGTCGGTCGCGCCGAGCCACGGGCGCGTGCACGTCATCACGCCCGAGGTGGCGCAGGCCCACACCGGTCACGGCAACGTGATGCCGATGTCGCTGCACGGCGGCCCCGGCCGCGCGGGCGGCGGCGCCGAGCTGGGCGGCCTGCGCGCGCTCGATTTCTATCACCGCAGGAGCGCGGTGCAGGCGAGCCCCGGCGTGCTCGCCGCCCTCGGCCTCTAGAGCCAGCCACGCACAGGCCCCAAGGAGACACACGATGAACAGCAGCCTGCCCGCACGATTCAACTTTGCCGAACACCTGTTCGCCCTCAACCGCGGCCGCGCCGAACGCACCGCCTACATCGACGACCGCGGCACGCTGGGCTACGGCCAGCTCGAAGACCGCGCGCGCCGCCTGGCCGCCGCGCTGAAGGCCGCGGGCATCCGCCGCGAAGAGCGCGTGCTGCTGCTCATGCTCGACGGCAACGACTGGCCCGTGAGTTTCCTGGGGTGCCTGTACGCGGGCATCGTGCCCGTGGCCGTGAACACGCTGCTCACGCCCGACGACTACGCCTACATGCTCGACCACAGCCGTGCGCAGGCGGTGCTGGTGTCGGGCGCGCTGCTGCCGACCCTGCAGGACGCGATGGCGCGCGGCGGCCATGAAGTGCAGACGCTGTTCGTGTCGCAACCGACGGGCGCATTGCCCCAAGGCGCGCAGGCGTTCGAAGCCGCGCTCGCCGCCGTCGAGCCCCAGCCCGCACCCGCGCTCACCGCGTCGGACGACCCGGGCTTCTGGCTCTATTCCTCCGGCTCCACCGGCAAGCCCAAGGGCACGGTGCACACGCACGCCAACCTGTGGTGGACCGCCGAGCTCTATGGCAAGCCGGTGCTCGGCCTCACCGAAGGCGACGTGTGCTTCTCGGCCGCCAAGATGTACTTCGCGTACGGCCTGGGCAATGCGCTGACCTTCCCGCTGTCGGTCGGCGCCACCGTGGTGCTGATGGCCGAGCGGCCCACGCCCGATGCGACCTTCCGCCGCTGGACCGAGCACAAGCCCACCGTGTTCTTCGGCGCGCCCACCGGCTTCGCGGGCATGCTCGCCTCGCCGAAGCTGCCCGCGCGCGACGCCGTGGCGCTGCGCATGTGCTCGTCGGCCGGCGAGGCGCTGCCCGGCGAGATCGCGCAGCGCTTCAAGGCGCACTTCGGCTGCGAGATCATCGACGGCATCGGCTCGACCGAGATGCTGCACATCTTCATCTCCAACCGCCCCGGCGACGTGCGCTACGGCACCACGGGCAAGCCGGTGGACGGCTACGAGGTCGAGCTGCGCGGCGAAGACGGCCGCCCCGTGCCCGACGGCGAGGTGGGCGACCTGTACATCTGCGGCCCGAGCTCGGCGCTCATGTACTGGTGCAACCGCGAGAAGTCGCGCGACACCTTCCAGGGCGGCTGGACCAAGAGCGGCGACAAGTACACGCGCGACGCCGACGGCTACTTCACCTATGCGGGGCGCAGCGACGACATGCTCAAGGTCAGCGGCATCTACGTCTCGCCCTTCGAGGTCGAGGCCACGCTGATGCAGCACCCGGCCGTGCTCGAGGCCGCCGTCATCGGCAAGGACGACGCCGACGGGCTCACGAAGACCAAGGCCTTCGTGGTGCTCAAGGACGGCGCCACCGCCACCGAGGACGAGCTCAAGGCCTTCGTGAAGGAGCGCCTGGCGCCCTACAAGTACCCGCGCTTTCTGGAGTTCGTGAGCGAGCTGCCGAAGACGGCCACCGGCAAGATCCAGCGCTTCCGGCTGCGCGAACGCGAGAAGCAGGCATGAGCACGCCCACGGTTGCCACCGACTTCGCCACCATCGACTGGCGCGGGCGCACCGTGCGCATCGAGTGCCGGTGGATCGCCCCCGAACGCGGCGCCGATGCCCCGCTCATCGTGTTCCTGCACGAAGGCCTGGGCTCCGTCGCGATGTGGAAGGACTTCCCCGCCCAGGTCTGCGAAGCCGCCGGCGCGCGCGGGCTCGTGTTCTCGCGCCCCGGCTACGGCCGCTCCACGCCGCGCGCCGAGGACGAGATCTGGGACGTCGACTTCATGCACCGCCAGGCGCACGAGGTGCTGCCCGCGCTGTTCGCCGCGCTGAAGCTCGGCGACGAAAAACCCTGGCTCTTCGGCCACAGCGACGGCGGCTCGATCTCGCTGCTGTACGCCTCGCGCTTCTCCGACAAGGTCGCGGGTCTCGTGGTGCTCGCGCCGCACATCTTCGTGGAAGACAAGACCGTCGCGAACATCGAAATTGCGCGCACCGCCTACCGAACGACCGACCTGCCCGGCAAGCTCGGCCGCTACCACGACAGCGCCGACTCGGCCTTCTGGGGCTGGAACCGCATCTGGCTGCACCCGCCCTTTCGCGACTGGAACATCGAGGCCGAGCTGGCCACGATCCGCTGCCCCGTGCTCGCGGTGCAGGGCATCGACGACGAGTACGGCACGCTCGCGCAGATCCGCGACATCGCACCGCGCGTCGGTGGGATTTGCGAGCTGCTCGAAATCCCTGAATGCGGGCATTCCCCGCATCGCGATCAGCCGGATCGTGTCATCGTCGCGACCGCTTCTTTCATCACCAACAACAGGAGACAGACACCATGACGAACCTTCGCACCGCGCGCCTGGCGCTCACGGCCATCGCCCTCGCCGCCCTGGCCTCCGCGGCCGGCGCACAGGGCACGGCAAAGCTCAAGGTCGGCCTCATGCTGCCCTACAGCGGTACCTACACCGCCCTGGGCGTGGCCATTGAAAACGGCTTCAAGCTCTACGTGGAACAGCAAGGCGGCAAGCTCGCCGGCCGCGAGATCGAATACTTCAAGGTCGACGACGAGTCCGACCCCGCCAAGGCCACCGACAACGTCAACAAGCTCATCAAGCGCGACAACGTCGACGTGATCGTGGGTACCGTGCACTCGGGCGTGGCGATGGCCATGGCCAAGGCCGCCAAGGAAAGCGGCACCGTGCTCATCGTGCCGAACGCCGGCGCCGACGCCGTGACGGGCCCCATGTGCGCGCCCAACATCTTCCGAAGCTCGTTCAGCAACTGGCAGCCGGCCTACGCCATGGGCGAGGTGGCGGCCAAGCAGCAGGGCAAGAAGAAGGTCATGACCATCACCTGGAAGTACGCGGCCGGTGAAGAGTCCGTCAACGGCTTCAAGGAAGGCTTCGAGAAGAACGGCGGCAAGGTCGACAAGCAGCTCACGCTGCCCTTCCCCAACGTGGAGTTCCAGGCGCTGCTGACCGAGATCGCGGCGGCCAAGCCCGATGCGGTGTACGCCTTCTTCGCGGGCGGCGGCGCGGTGAAGTTCGTCAAGGACTACCAGGCCGCCGGCCTGAACAAGACCATCCCGCTGTACGGCCCCGGCTTCCTGACCGACGGCACGCTCGACGCGCAGGGCGAATCGGCGCAAGGCATGCTCACCACGCTGCACTACGCCGACGGCCTGAACACCCCGCGCGACAACGCCTTCCGCGTGGCGTACGCCAAGTCCTTCAAGCTGCAGCCCGACGTGTACGCGGTGCAGGGCTACGACGCCGCGCAGATGCTGGGCGTGGGCCTGAATGCCACCAAGGGCGACATCTCGAAGAAGGCCGAGTTCACGGGCGCGATCGAGAAGGCGAAGATCGACAGCCCGCGCGGCACCTTCACGGTGAGCAAGTCGCACAACCCGGTGCAGGACATCTACCTGCGCAAGGTGGAAGGCAAGGAAAACAAGCTGGTGAGCACCGCGATCAAGGGTCTCTCCGATCCGGCCCGCGGCTGCCGGATGTAAGCAAGGCCACGGGCCTTCGGTTCTCTCTCGTTCCCTCGCGGCCCTGACCGGGTTCAGGGCCGCGAGCCGCCTTGCGGCAACCACACTCAACTGGGATCACACGGTGGATTTCGGAACCTTCTTGGTGCAGTGCCTGAACTCCGTTCAGTACGGCCTGCTGCTCTTTCTCGTGGCCTCGGGGCTGACGCTGATCTTCGGGATCATGGGCGTCATCAACCTCGCCCACGGGAGCTTCTACATGATCGGCGCCTACATGGCGTTCTCGCTGGCGCCGCTGTTCGGCGATCAGTTTCTGCTGATGCTGGTGGCCGGCGTGGTGCTGGCCGCGATCTTCGGCTACGTGCTGGAGTGGGCCTTCTTCAGCTACCTCTACCAGCGCGACCACCTGCAGCAGGTGCTCATGACCTACGGGCTCATTCTGGTGTTCGAGGAACTGCGCTCCATCTTCGTGGGCAACGACGTGCACGGCGTGAAGGTGCCCGCGTGGCTGGACGGCAGCTTCGCGCTGGGCAATGTCATGAGCTACCCGTGGTATCGCCTGTTTGCCTCGGCCGCCTGCATCGTGCTGGCCGTGGGCCTGTACTACGTGGTGAACCGCACGCGCCTGGGCATGATGATCCGCGCCGGCGCCAGCAACCGCGACATGGTGCGCGGCCTGGGCATCGACGTGAAGCGGCTGTACCGCATCGTGTTCGCGGCCGGCGTGGCGCTGGCGGCGCTGGCCGGCATGATCGCCGCGCCGATGTCCTCGGTGTACCCCAACATGGGTGCGAGCGTGCTCATCATCTGCTTCGTGCTGGTGGTGATCGGCGGCATCGGCTCGATCACCGGGGCGCTCGTGGCCTCGCTGCTGGTGGGCTTCGTCGACACCTTCGGCAAGGTGTTCTTCGCCGACCTGGCGGGCATCGGCATCTACCTCTTGATGGCCATCGTGCTGATCTGGAAGCCCGAAGGCTTGATGGGGAGGCGGCCATGAACCCGGTGGTTGCGACTGCTCCTGCCGCGCCGCGGCGTGGTGCCTTCATCGTGCCCGTGCTGTGCGCCATCGCGCTCGGCGTGGCCGGCCCGCTGCTGGGCAACTACGCATCGGACTTCATCGTCAAGGTGATGATCCTGTCGATCTTCGCGCTCAGCCTGGAGCTGCTGGTGGGCATGACCGGGCTCGTGAGCCTGGGCCATGCGGCCTTCTACGGCATCGGCGCCTACGTCACCGTGCTGGCCTCGGGCAACGAGGGCGGCAACTTCGCAGTGCTGCTCGTGCTGTCGATGGGCGCGGCCGCGCTGTACGCGCTGTTCGTGGGCGCGCTGAGCCTGCGCACGCGCGGCGTGTACTTCATCATGGTCACGCTGGCCTTTGCGCAGATGGCCTTCTTCGTGTTCCACGACACCAAGGTCGGCGGCGGCAGCGACGGCATCTACCTGTACGTGCGCCCGGCCCTCGGCGCGCTCGACATGGAGAACCGCACGGTGCTGTTCTACGTGGTGCTGGCGGCGCTGGTGTTCACCTACGGCCTGCTGGCACTCATCCGCCGTTCGCGCTTCGGCGCGGCGCTCGCGGGCATCCGCGTGAACGAGCAGCGCATGCGCGCGGCGGGCTTCGCGGTGTACGGCTACAAGCTCGCGGCCTTCGTGCTCGCGGGCGCGCTGGCCGGGCTCGCGGGCTTTCTGCTGGCCTCGCGCGACGGCGTGGTCAACCCCGAGCTGATGGCCTGGCACAACTCGGGCGAGGTGCTGCTGATGGTGATCCTGGGCGGCCTCGGCCACCTGCGCGGCGCGGTGATCGGTGCCGTGGCCTTCACGCTGCTGAAGGAAATCTTCTCCACCCACGCCGTGATGGGCCCGCTGGCCGACCACTGGCAGCTCACGCTGGGCATTGCCATCATCGTGTTCGTCGCGCTGCTGCCCAAGGGCCTGATCGGCCTGGCGCAGCGCCTGTCGCCGAAGGGAGGCGCATGACCGCCGCACTGCTGTCCGTGGACAAGCTCACGCGCCGCTTCGGTGGCCTCACGGCCGTCAACGCCGTCACGCTCGACCTGCACATCGGCGAGGTGCATGCGGTGATCGGCACCAACGGCGCCGGCAAGTCGACGCTCATCAACATGCTCTCGGGCGAGATCGAGGCCTCCGAGGGCCGCATCGCCCTGGACGGCGTGGACATCACCGCGCGCGCGCAGTCGCGCCGCGCCCGCGACGGCGTGGGCCGCAGCTACCAGCGCACCACCATCTTCCCGGAGTTCACCGTGCACGAGAACTGCCGCCTCGCCGCGCAGGCCGCCACGGCGAAGCCCTGGGCGATCTGGCAGTCGTCGCAGCGCTGCGCCACCAGCAACGCCTCGGCCGACGCCGCGCTCGAAGCCGCCGGCCTCGCGGCCGAAGCCCGGCGCGTCGCCGGCACGCTGAGCCACGGCGCGCAACGCCAGCTCGAAGTGGCGATGTGCCTGGCCACCCACCCGCGCGTGCTGCTGCTGGACGAACCGCTCGCCGGCATGGGCGCCGAAGAAACCGACCGCATGCTCACGCTGCTCGCGCGGCTGAAAGCCACGCACGCCATCCTGCTGGTCGAGCACGACATGGACGCCGTGTTCCGCATCGCCGACCGCATCACGGTGATGGTGAACGGCACTGTCATCGCCACGGGCAACCCACAAGAAATTCGCGAGAACCCCGAGGTCCGCACGGCCTACCTCGGCGAGGAGCAACACTGATGCTGATCGTTCGCGACCTCAACACCTACTACGGCAACAGCCACATCCTGCGCGGCGTGCACGCCGGCATTCCGGCGGCGACTTCGGTCGGCCTGCTCGGGCGCAACGGCATGGGCAAGACCACACTGATCCGCACCATCATGGGCTACGTGCGGCCCGCTTCAGGCGAAGTGCAGGTCGACGGCCGCACCGTCACCGGCCTGCCGCCCGAGAAGATGGCACGCCTGGGCATCGGCTATGTGCCCGAAGGGCGCGGCATCTTCCCGAACCTGTCGGTGCGCGAGAACCTCGTGATGAGCGAACGCGCCGGCATCGACGGCCAGCGCGCCTGGACCTTCGACCGCGTGATGGCCACCTTCCCGCGCCTGTCGGAACGGCTCTCGCACGGCGGCCAGCAGCTGTCGGGCGGCGAGCAGCAGATGCTCTCCATCGGCCGCGCGCTCATGACCAACCCGCGCCTGCTGATCCTCGACGAAGCCACCGAAGGCCTCGCGCCGCTGATCGTGGCCGAGATCTGGCGCGTGATCAGCGAGATCCGCGCGACGGGCATCGCCACGCTGATCGTCGACCGCGACTACCGCAAGGTGCTCGCGCACACCGACCTCGCGGTGGTGATGGAGAAGGGGCAGATCGTGCGGCATGGGGCGTCGGCCGATCTGCTGGCCGAGCCGCAGGTGCTGGAGGAACTGCTGGGGGTTTGAGCATGCGTGGCGGGCGTCACCCGGTCCGCTGCGCCATCAGGAAATCGATGAACACCCGCATGCGCAGCGGCACGTGGCGCCCGTCCGGGTACAGCAGCGTGTAGGGCCGCGAACGGCCCGCACAGGGCTTCAGCACCTCGACGAGCGAACCGTCGGCCAATTCCTTCTCCACGACGAAGCGGTAGGTCTGGAACAACCCGGCGCCGCTTTTCGCGAGCGTGACGCCTCCGAGCACGTCGTCGGAGCAGCTGTAGGCGCCGTCCGCGAACACTTCGCGATCCTTGCCGTTCTCCTTGAAGAGCCACGAAATGCGGCGGCCGCTGCTGGGCAGCTCGAACTGGATGCACTCGTGCGCGGCGAGGTCGTCCAGCGTGCGCGGCGTGCCGGCCTTCCTCAGGTATTTGCGCGTGGCGACCACGACCAGGTCCGCATCCTCGAGGTGCCGCGCGATCAGCGTGGAGTCGGGCTGGGCCCGCACGCGCACGGCCATGTCGTAGCCCTCTTCCACGAAATCGATGTTGCGGTTGCTCAAGTGCACGTGCAGCCGGATGTCGGGAAAGCGTTCGCGAAACGCCGGCAGCAAGGGCAGGATGCGGTGGTGGCCGTAGGTGGTCGGCACGCTGATGCGCAGCGTGCCCGAAGGCAGCACCTGCTGGCCCATCACCTCGCGCTCGGCCTCGGCGAGCTGCGCCAGCGCCTGTCGGCACTGTGCAAAGTAGGAGCGGCCCGCGTCGGTGAGCCGCACGCTGCGCGTGGTGCGCACGAAAAGCCGCAATCCCAGCCGCTTCTCGAGCCGGGAGATCGATCGGCTCACGGCCGCCGGCGTCACACCAGCCGCGAGTGCCGCCGAGGTGAAGCCGCCGCTCTCCGCAGCGAGGCAGAACAACTCGATGCTGCCCAGAAGGATGTCGCCGAACTGCCGCTGCATGGATTGATTACCTTGTGTATCAAGTGAAGTTCGAGTCTAGTGATTTATCAGTTTCTCTGTCATCAATACAGTTCTCCCCACGTCATCAACTTCCCTGGAGAACCGACATGCAGGACGACACATCCCCCACCGTGGTCATCACCGGCGCCTCGAGCGGCATCGGCCTGGGCCTTGCGCAGGCGTATCTCGCGCGCGGCTTCAACGTGGTCGCGAATGCGCGCACCGAAGAGCGGCTCGCAGCCGCCGCGAAGCAGCTCGGCAACCCGGCGCGCCTTCTCGGCGTCGCGGGCGACATCGGCCACCGCGACACGGCGCAGCAGCTCGTCGACCGCGCCGTGGAGCGCTTCGGCCAGGTCGACGTGCTCGTCAACAACGCGGGCATCTTCAACGCGAAGCCTTTCGTCGACTACACCGAAGACGAACTCGACCAGCTGGTCGCCACCAACCTCAAGGGCTTCGTCTACGCCTCGCAGGCCGCGGCAAAGCACATGGTTGCGCGCCGCCAGGGACACATCGTGAACATCACGGCGAGCATCGCGCTGCAGCCGAACCAGCAGGTGCCGGCCGTGTTGCCGGTGCTGATCAAGGGCGGCATCAATGCCGCGACGCGCGCGCTGGCGCTCGAACTCGCACCGCACAACGTCAAGGTGAATGCGGTGGCACCCGGCATCGTGGACACGCCGCTGTACACGCCCGAGCAGCACGGCTTCCTCAACGGCCTGGCACCCGCCGGCCGCATCGCGACCGTGCAGGAGATCGCCGATGCGGTGCTCTACCTGACAAGCGCCGATTTCACGACCGGCGTCGTGCTGCCCGTGGATGGCGGCATGAGCACCGGCAAGTGGTAATCACCTCAGTCATTCACCCAAGGAGCACACCATGCCTTTCATCAACCTGAAGATCACCCGCGACGGCGTCACGCGCGAACAGAAAACCCAGGTCATTGCCGAGTTCACGGAAACGCTCGAACGGGTGCTGAAGAAGCCGCCGGAATGGACGCACATCGTGATCGAGGAGATCGACACCGACGACTGGGGCTTCGCGGGCCTGACGACCACCGAGTACCGCAAGCGGCTGGCCGAGCGTGCGAAGCCGCCGCAGTGAAGGAATGGCGCCGGATCGGGCCGCATTGCCCTCGATGTGAGGGGGAGTAACACGTCCGTTCCACCGGGTTTCACCTCTGTCCTGCGACAGCGCGACAGCCGAATCATGTCCGGCTGCGCAGCCCCTCCCAGGGCCGCGCCCACCCACGCACGAGGCTGCGCATGACGTCCCTGCAATCGCGCCACATCGACAACGTCTATTCGATCGCCACCGGCACGGCGCTGCGGGCCGATCCGGCGGCGAGCCTGGTGCACAAGTCGTGGGCGCGCTGCGTGCGCGACCATGGGCTCGATCCGTCGCGGCCGACGCCCGCGCGCATCCTGCCGGCGCAGGAGGTGCGCGTGCACCAGCAGCAGCTCGAGCACTTCCTGCGCGCCGCGCGCGCGGGCATGGAAGACATCTACCGCCGCGTGGCCGAGCTGGGCTACATGGTGCTGCTGACCGACGCCGAGGGCATCACGGTCGACTACATCGGCAACCCGGCCTGGGACGACCAGCTGCGCCGCGCCGGCCTGTACCTGGGCGCCGACTGGAACGAGGCGCACGCCGGCACCTGCGGCGTGGGCACCTGCCTCATCGAGCGCCAGCCGATGACCTGCCACCAGACCGAGCACTTCGACGCCACGCACATCGCGCTCACCTGCACGACGGCGCCGCTGTTCGACCACAGCGGCAAGCTCACGGCGATCCTCGACGTGTCGGCCCTGCGCTCGCCCGAGGCGCGCGAGAGCCAGCACCTGGTGCGGCACCTGGTGTCGATCTACGCGCGGATGATCGAGGACGCCGACTTCCTGCGGCACTTTCGCGGCCACTGGATCCTGCGGCTGGGCAGTGCCTTCGGGCTGGTCGACGTGGCGGGCGAGGTGATGCTGGCCTTCGACGAGGGCGGCACGGTGGTGGGCGCCAACGGGGGCGCGCGCGAGGTCTTCCCGGGACACCAGCAACTGTTGGGCGGTGCGGTGTCGGACCTGCTGCACCTGCCGATGGACGCGATCTGGCGCCTGGGCAACGGCGGTGCGTCGGCCCTGCCGTTTGCGCACACGGTGCTGCTGCCCGGTGGGGGCGAGTACCACGCCTCGCTGATCGCGCCGCGCCTGCGGCGCTCGCCGGTCACCGCGCCCTCATCGCCGGCGCCCCAGCCTTCGGACCGCCTGCCGCCGCTCGAACGCATCGCGGGCGACGACGACCCCGCGATGCAGCAGCTGATCGCGCAGGCGCGCCGCCTGGTGGACCGCGGCATCCACGTGCTGGTCGAGGGCGAGACCGGCAGCGGCAAGGAGGTGCTGGCGCGCGCGCTGCATGGCGCGAGCCGGCGTGCGGCGCTGCCCTTCGTGGCAGTGAACTGCGCGGCCATTCCCGATTCGCTGATCGAGAGCGAGCTCTTCGGCTACACGCCCGGCAGCTTCACGGGCGGCCGCGCCAAGGGCATGAAGGGGCTGATCGCGCAGGCCGACCGCGGCACGCTCTTTCTCGACGAGATCGGCGACATGCCGATGGCGCTGCAGACGCGGCTGCTGCGCGTGCTGTCCGAAGGCGAGGTGCTGCCGCTGGGCGCCGAGTCGCCGCAGCGCGTGGACCTTGCCGTGGTGGCGGCCACGCACCGCGACCTGTCGGCGCTGGTCGCGGCCGGGCGCTTTCGCGAGGACCTGTACTACCGGCTGTGCGGCGCGGTGCTGAAGCTGCCACCGCTGCGCGCGCGGCGCGACCGGCGTTATCTGATCGAGGCGATGTTCCACGAAGAAGCGGCGGCGATGGGCTCGACCGCGCGGCTGTCGGAGGCGGCGATGCTGCGGCTGATGGCGCATGACTGGCCGGGCAACCTGCGCGAGTTGCGCAATGTGCTGCGGCTGGCGTTGGCGCTCTGCACGGGGGCGAGCATCACGCCCGAAGAGCTGCGCCTGGCGCCGCATCGGCCGTCGCTCGATCACCGCGACGCCGCGCCCTCTCCGGTCGACGACGACAGCGCCGCCGACGCCACGCGCCTGCTCGACGCATTGCAGCGCCACCGCTGGCATGTGGCGCGGGCCGCGCAGGCGCTCGGCATCAGCCGCGCCACCGCGTACCGCCACATGAAGCGCTTCGGCATCGTGGCGCCGCAGCGCGGCTAACGCCTCAGGATCTGCTCGATGGCGCGCACGGCCGTGCCCAGGCCGTCTTCCGCGCGCATGCGTTCGCCCAGCGCCTGGGCCCGTGCGCGCACCTGCGGGTCGTGCGCGAAGGCGATGCCGCGCGCCAGGTCGTCCGCACCGAACCGGCCCCCCGCCACCGCGGGCGGTGCCACGCCCGCCTGCGCGAGGTGGTGCGCCCAGAACGCCTGGTCGCCCGCGAAGGGCACGACCACCGAGGGCACGCCCGCGCGCGCGGCCGAGTGGCTGGTGCCCGAGCCGCCGTGGTGTACCACCAGCGCCATCCGCGGAAAGAGCCAGTCGTGCGGGGTGTCGCCGATGACGTGGAAGTTCGGCGGCAACTGCTGCACATCGAGGCCGCTCCATCCGGGATGCAGCACCGCGCACCGGCCGGCCATGCCGTCGACGAGGGCCGCGAGCAGCCGCGCCTTGTCGAAGCCCGTCATGCTGCCGAAGCCGATGTAGACGGGCGCCTCGCCGGCCGCGAGGAAGTCGCGCAGCGCCGCCGGCGGCTGCCAGTCGGGCGCGGGCGCGAGCCACTGGCCGCACACGGCGGCATTGGCGGGCCAGTCGGCGGGGCGCGGCAGCAGGCTCGGCGAGTAGCCGTAGAGCACGGGGTGCGTGGTCCACAGGCGGCGGCGCGGCGGCAGGCCGCAGACCTCGGCGCGCGCGGCGTTCACGGCCGGCCGGAAGGCGCGCCAGAGCAGCCCGTTGACGAGGTGGTGGCTCGCGCGGTTCAAGAAGCGCGGCACGCGGGCGGGCGGCAGGAAGGGCGAAGCGAATGCGGCCGTCGGCGTGAGCGGGAACATGCCCGCGCCGATGGCGGGCACGCCCAGCGCCTCGGCCGCCGACAGGCCCACGAAGGCCGCGAGCCCCGCGCAGACGATCGCGTCGCAGCCCTGCGCGGCCTCGATGGTCTGGCGCAGCCAGGGCGTGGCGTTGGCATTGGCGATGTCCGCCAGCGCCTTCGCGGCGGCGGCCGGCTTGTCGCCCTGCGCGATGACGCCACCGAGCGCCTGCCGGATGTCGCCGGCCAGCACCTGCGAGCGCACGCCGAGCCGTTCGGCTGCGCCGAGCGTGGTGGCGTCCGCCAGCAGCACCGACGCATGGCCCGCGTCGTCCAGCGCGCGGCAAAGCGCAGCGAGCGGGCGGGCGTCGCCCTCGGTGCCGTAGGTGAGTACGGCGAGTTTCATGGGGCGCGCCTCCTTGCAGCGGGTGGCTTCGGGGCCGTGCGCGCGCCGCCGACGAAGAGGTCGACGACCACCGCGAACTCGTCGCGCAGCACGAGGCCGGGCAGCGTGAGCCAGCGCATCAGCGCGCCGAAGTACAGGTGGTGCAACAGGCTCGCGAGGTGCGCGGCCGAGACGTCGGTGCGCAGCGTGCCGGCCTGCTGGGCGGCGGCGATGAGCGCCTCGAACAGCCCCGACAGGTCGCGCGGCGTGCTGCGGTCGCCGCCGCCGAGCTCGCTTTCGATGTTGAGGAAGCGAAAGCGGAAGTAGTCGAGCAGGTAGGCCCGGTAGCGCTCGGACCAGTCGGCCGAGGCGTCGAGCAGGCCGGTGAGCTGCGCCGTGAAACCCGCCTTCGGGTCGATGGCCTCGTGCAGGCGCTGCGCATCGACCACGAGCTCGAGGTGCACCCAGTGCGCCAGGATCGCTTCCTTGGTCGGAAAGTGGTTGTAGAGCGTGCCCTTGGCCACGTCGGACTGCTGCGCGATCTGCTCCATGGTCGTCGCGTCGTAGCCCTGGGCTTCGAACAGGCGCATGGCGGTGGACGCGACGTGGTCGAGCGTCTGGGTGCGGCGGCGCTCGCGGCGGCCTGGCGGTTCTGGTTCGGTCACGGTTTTGGGCCCTTGAATTTGAACGTCGTCCAATTTTATACGTCGTTCAAATTCTCATGCATCGTCTCAGTCTCGGTGAGACAGCGACAGCCGCCTGCGACAAAACCACCGCCAACCCCTTGATTCTTCGTCCCGCCCCGCACGGCACGAAAGCTGC
This sequence comes from Variovorax sp. GW460-12-1-14-LB1, assembly GCF_059423605.1. Lineage (NCBI taxonomy): Bacteria > Pseudomonadati > Pseudomonadota > Betaproteobacteria > Burkholderiales > Comamonadaceae > Variovorax > Variovorax sp. GW460-12-1-14-LB1. Next base: position 17,661 of record NZ_JBWKYF010000058.1, on the reverse strand, counting down.
GCCACGCCCTTCGCGTGCGCCTTGCCGCGCCGCGATTCGATTCGTTCAACGACACAACGGAGACATGCAATGACAGACCCGACCACCGGCCCCACCCGGGCCGCCGCCCAATGGCTGGCCGACCTCGCCGCCGCGCTCGCACGCGGCGACATCGATGCGGCCGTCTCGCTGTTCGAGGCCGACAGCTACTGGCGCGACCTCGTCGCCTTCACCTGGAACATCCGCACGCAGGAAGGCGCGGGCGCCATCCGCGCGATGCTGCAGGCGCGCCTGGCCGACACGCAGCCCACGGCCTTCGCGCTCGAAGGCGAGGCGACCGAGGCCGACGGCGTGGTCGACGCGTGGTTCGGCTTCGAGACGCGCGTGGCGCGCGGACGCGGCCATCTTCGCTTGCGCGATGGCAAGGCCTGGACGCTGCTCACCACCATGACCGAGCTGAAGGGCTTCGAGGAAAAGACCGGCGACAACCGCATCAAGGGCGCGGAGCACGGCGTGCACAAAGGCCGCAAGAACTGGCTCGAGAAGCGCCGCGACGAAGAGGCCGCGCTGGGCTACACCGAGCAGCCCGAGGTGGTGATCATCGGCGGCGGCCAGGGCGGCATCGCGCTGGGGGCGCGGCTGCGGCGGCTGGGCGTGCCGACGATCATCGTGGAGCGCAACGCCAAGGCCGGCGACTCCTGGCGCAAGCGCTACAAGTCGCTGTGCCTGCACGACCCGGTCTGGTACGACCACCTGCCCTACATGCCCTTCCCCGACGACTGGCCGGTGTTCGCGCCCAAGGACAAGATCGGCGACTGGCTCGAGATGTACACCAAGATCATGGAGCTCAACTACTGGAGCTCCACCAACGCGACCAAGGCGCGCTTCGACGAGGCCACGCAGCGCTGGGAGGTGCAGGTGGAGCGCGAGGGCAAGCCGGTGACGCTGCGCCCGAAGCAGCTGGTGTTCGCGCTCGGCGTGTCGGGCTACCCGAACGTGCCGAAGGTGGCGGGCGCCGAGAACTTCCTGGGCGACCAGCACCACTCCAGCCAGCACCCCGGCCCCGAGGCCTATGCGGGCAAGAAGTGCGTGGTGCTGGGCTCGAACAACTCGGCGCACGACATCTGCGCGGCGCTGTGGGAGCACGGCGCCGACGTGACGATGGTGCAGCGCTCGTCCACGCACATCGCGCCCTCGCAGTCGCTCATGGAGCTGGCGCTGGGTGGGCTGTATTCCGAGCAGGCGGTGAAGAGCGGCATCGACCACCACAAGGGCGACCTGATCTTCGCCTCGGTGCCCTACAAGATCATGCACACCTTCCACATCCCGGTGTACGAGGAGATGAAGAAGCGCGACGCCGACCTGTACGCGCGGCTGGAGAAGGCCGGCTTCCTGCTCGACTTCGGCGTGGACGGCTCGGGCCTGTTCATGAAGTACCTGCGGCGCGGCTCGGGCTACTACATCGACGTGGGCGCCTCGGAGCTGGTGGCCAACGGCAGCATCCACCTCAAGAGCGGCGTGAACATCGAGCGCGTGAACGCACACTCGGTCACGCTCACCGACGGCACCGAGCTGCCGGCCGACCTGCTGGTGTACGCCACGGGCTACGGCTCGATGAACGGCTGGCTGGCCGACCTGATCTCGCCCGAGATCGCCGACAAGGTCGGCAAGTGCTGGGGCCTGGGCTCCGACACGCCGAAGGACCCGGGTCCGTGGGAGGGCGAGCTGCGCAACATGTGGAAGCCGACGCAGGTGCCCCAGCTGTGGTTCCACGGCGGCAACCTGCACCAGTCGCGCCACTACTCGCAGTTCCTGGCGCTGCAGTTGAAGGCGCGCATGGAAGGGATCGATACGCCGGTGTACGAGCTGGCGGCGTCGCACCACAAGCGCTGAGCGGCTCCGGCTTCCTCTCCCCTCGGGGAGAGGGAGTCATTCACTCCTGGATGAAGCGGCGCAAGCCTTCGAGGTCGGTCACGGTGATGCCGCCGTACTCGATGTGCAGGAACCCGGCCTCCTTCAGCCGGTTGAGCGCCGCGTTGCAGCGCTGGCGCGACACGCCCGACAGGTTGGCGATCTCTTCCTGCGAGGTCTGCAGGTGCGGCTCGCTGCCCGGGTGCAGCCAGGGATGGAACAGGCCGGCCAGTGCGCGCGCCACCTGGCTGTCGGCGTCGAGCAGCCGGTGCGCGGCGTAGCTGCCCATGAACCAGTGCAGCCGCTCGTTGATCTGCTGCAGCAGGAAGTGATCGAAGCCGCGCTGCGTGCGGTGCAGCCACTCGAAGGTCTCCAGCGGCAGTTGCGCCACGCGGCTGGGCCGCAGCGCAATGATGTCCGCCGAGCGCGGCACGGCGCGCAGCAGCGTGCCCTCGCCGAACCAGCTGCCCACCGACAGCCCGCCCAGCGTGACCGAGCGGCCGTCGCTGGAGGTGATCGACCACTTGAGCAGCCCTTCGAGCGTGCCGTACCAGTGCAGCGGCGTGTCGCCGCGCCGGCACAGCGCGGCGCCGGCGGCCACCTCGACCTCGCGCATCTCGTCGAGCACGCGCTCGCCCGCGCCCAGGTCGAGCAGCGGGAACCAGGCCGAACCCTGCAGCAGCTGGGGAATGGTCAGGGAGGCCGCGGGGATCGCCGGCTTGGTCGAGGGCATGCTGTCTTTTTGATTTACTGCGCGCCCTTGAGCTGCTGCAGCTCGGCCTGCGCCTCGTGCAGCTTCTTCTCGCGGTCGGCGATCTTGCTGGCACGTCCCTTCTCTTGCGCCGCGCGCAGGTCGCGCTCGCGCTCGGCCACCTTGCGCTCCTGGGCGCGGATGCGCTTCTGGTGCTCGGCCGCCAGCTTGGCGTCGGTGCAGTTGCGGTTCACTTCCGCCAACGCGGTTTCGAGCCCGCGCACGCGCTGCTTCTGGCCCTTGGACTTGGCCATCTCGATGTCGCGGCCGATGGCCTCGCGCTTGGCGTCGCAGGTGGCGGGGCCGGCGGGTTGCGCGGCGGCGCCGAGGGTGGTGAACGCGGCCGCGGCGGCCAGCACGAGGGGCAGAAATTTCATGGAGAGGTTCCTTGTGTGCGCAACGGCGCAGGGGCGACTTTAGCGGCTGGCGCCGCGTAAACCCTGCCCCTGAATGTCGTCGCGATGACTGAGTACGAACGCATCACAAAAAATAATGGCGCGCCCCCCCTGACTGACTGACCGAACGACCGACCCCAGGAGCCCCGAGCATGTCGAAGCGCAAAGTGATCGTGACCATCGCCCCCACTGGCGGCATGGCGCACAAGTCGCAGAACCCCCACCTCCCCACCCAGCCCGCCGAGATCGCCGCCGACGTGCTGCGCTGCTGGAACGCCGGCGCCAGCGTGGTCGCCATCCACGCGCGCCGCCCCGACGACGGCGCCACCTGCAACGCCGAGGTGTACCGCGACATCAACAGCCGCATCCGCGCGGCCGGCAGCGACATCGTGCTGAACAACTCCACCGGCGGCGGCGTGCACGGCGACATGGTGAAGCCGCTGGCCGGCGACCGCTGGGAGATCGCGTGGGAAGAGCGCATCAAGGGCATGGACGCCGGCGCCGAGATGTGCACGCTGGACGCCACCACGCTCAACCTGAGCTTCGAGGGCAAGCAGATCCTGATGGACACGCCGATCACGCGCGGGCGCGAGCTGGCCGCCGGCATGAAGGCACGCGGCATCAAGCCCGAGTGGGAGGTGTTCAGCCCCACGCACATCCTGCAGGACACGACCACGCTGATCGAGGAAGGCCATGACGACGAGCCCTACTTCGTCAACCTGGTGATGAACGTGCACCGCAACTTCCAGAACGCGATGCCGTACTCGCCGCGCAACCTGCAGATGATGGTCGACACGCTGCCCAAGGGCGCCATCTTCGGCGTGAGCGGCATCGGCATGTCGCAGCTCGAGGCCAACGTGGCGGCGCTGCTGCTGGGCGGCCATGCGCGCGTGGGGCTGGAAGACAACCTCTACTTCCGTCACGGCGAACTCGCCACCAACGTGCAGCTCACCGAGCGCATCGTGCGCGTGATCCGCGAGCTCGACATGGAAGTGGCCACGCCGGCCGAGGCGCGCCAGATCATGGGCCTGCCGCGCGTGGGCGGCCCGCGGCCCGAGTTCGCGCTCGGTTGAAGACAGACAACAACGACAACGAACGGAGACACCGCACATGAACATTCCCCGCACCGCCCTGGCCCTCGCGCTCGGCGCCCTCTTTGCATCGAGCGCCTTCGCCCAGGTGTCCGACGACACCATCCGCATCGGCTTCATCAGCGACATGTCGGGCATCTACCGCGACTACGACGGCCCGGCCGGCGCCGAGGCGATCCGCATGGCCATCGCCGACATGGGCGGCGCCATCAATGGCAAGAAGATCGAGCTGGTCACGGCCGACCACCAGAACAAGCCCGACATCGCCGCCGCCAAGGCGCGCGAATGGTTCGACGTGAACAAGGTCGACATGCTGATCGGCGGCGTGAACTCGGGCGCGGCCATTGCCATGGCCGGCGTGGCGGCCGACAAGAAGAAGCCGTACTTCGTGGTGGGCTCGGGCGCGTCCAGCCTCACCAACGAGTACTGCTCCCCCTACACCGTGCACTACGCCTACGACACCGTGGCCATGGCGCGCGGCACCGCGAGCGCGGTGGTCAAGGCCGGCGGCAAGAGCTGGTACTTCGTGGCGGCCGACTACGCCTTCGGCGCCGCGCTGCAAGGCGACGCCACCAAGACCGTGCAGGCCAGCGGCGGCACGGTGGCGGGCTCGGTGAAGCACCCGCTGGGCGCGAGCGACTTCTCGTCGTTCATGCTGCAGGCGCAGAGCTCGAAGGCGCAGGTGCTGGCGCTCGCGAATGCGGGCGGCGACACGGTGAACGCCATCAAGTCGGCGGCGGAGTTCGGCATCAGCAAGAACATGAAACTCGCCGGCATGATCATCACCATCAACGACGTGCACGCGCTGGGCCTGAAGGCCTCGCAGGGCATGTACCTCACCGACAGCTGGTACTGGAACCAGAGCCCCGAGTCGCGCGCCTGGGCGCGGCGCTTTTTCGACAAGCACAAGCGCATGCCCTCCTCCTTCCATGCCGGCGACTACTCGGCCGCGCTGCAGTACCTGCAGGCCGTGAAGGCCGCGGGCAGCGACGACGCCGACAAGGTGATGGCGCAGCTGCGCAAGACGAAGTTCAACGACATGTTCGTCAAGGGCGGCTGGCTGCGCGACGACGGCCTCATGGTGCACGACATGCACCTCATGCAGGTGAAGGCGCCGGCCGAATCGAAGGAGCCGTGGGACTATTACAAGGTGATCGAGAACATCCCCGGCGAAGCCGCGTGGACCACCAAGACGGAGAGCCGCTGCGCGCGGTGGAAATCGGCATGAACCTCACCACCGACGTGAAGCGCGTCGCCGTCGTCGGCACCGGCGTGATCGGCGCGAGCTGGGCCGCGCACTTCCTCGCGCACGGGCTCGACGTGAATGCGACCGACCCCTCGCCCGGCGCCGAAGACCGGCTGCGCGCCGCCGTGGCGCAGCACTGGCCGACGCTGGAACGCTTCGGCCTGGCCGAGGGCGCCTCGGTCGGCCGCCTGCGCTTTCACGACAGCCTGGAAGACGCCGTGGCCGTGGCCGACTTCGTGCAGGAGAACGGCCCCGAGCGCATGGACTTCAAGATCGACCTGTTCCGCCGCATGGACGCGGCCGCGCCGCCGGAGACCATCCTCGCGTCGAGCTCGTCGGGCCTGGCGATCAGCGGCGTGCAGTCGGGCTGCGTGCACCCGCAGCGTGTGGTGTTGGGGCACCCGTTCAACCCGCCGCACCTGATTCCGCTGGTCGAGGTGATCGGCGGCGAGCAGACCTCGCCCGACACCATCGCCCGCGCGATGGCCTTCTATGCCGCCATCGGCAAGCGGCCGATCCACGTGAAGCGAGAGGTGAAAGGCCACATCGCGAACCGGCTGCAGGCTGCGCTGTGGCGCGAAGCTTTTCATCTCGTCAACGAAGGCGTGGCGAGCGTGGCCGACATCGACACCGCCATCGCGCACGGCCCCGGCCTGCGCTGGGCCGTGATGGGGCCGTTCATGAATCTGCACCTCTCAGGCGGTGCGGGCGGCATTGAGCATTTGCTCGCGCACCTGGGCGGTCCGATCGAAGACTGGTGGAAGGACCTGGGAGCACCGTCGATGACGGCCGAGCTGAAGCAGCAAGTGGTGCAAGGCGTGGACGAAGCCCTGGGCACGCGCCACACGGCCGACCTCGAAGCCGCGCGCGACACCCTGCTGTTGAACCTGATTCGCGCCAAGGCCGAGACGGGTACGCTGGATTGACATGACCGACTTCCTTCTCGACGACACCCTGGTCGCGCCGCCCCGCACGGTGCGCATCGACTTCGACGACGGCTCGTTCGTGCTGCGCTCGCCGACGGCGCTGCAGCCGTACGCACGCTGCATCGGCGAATGGATCGAGTGCTGGGCGCGCGAGACGCCCGACGCGCTGGCCTTTGCCGAGCGCGATGAGACGGGCGAAGGCTGGCGCAGGCTCGACTACCGCGCACTGCGCGCCGCCGTCGGCGCGGTGGCGCAGGGCCTGCTCGACCTGGACCTGCCACCAGGCCGACCGGTCGTGATCCTCTCGGACAACGCCATCGACCATGCCGTGCTGATGCTCGCGACGATGCACATCGGCCGCACGGCCTGTTCGCTGTCCAGCGCCTACTCGCGCATGGCGAAAGACCCGTCGCGGCTGCACGGCATGTTGAAGGCGCTGCAACCCGGGCTGATCTACGCTTCCGACGCGAAGGTGTACGGCGCATCGCTCGCCGGCTGCGGCGTCGACGCGGTCACCGTGTTCAGTCGCAACGCCGAAGCGCATCCCGGCGCGATGCCCTTCGACCGGTTGCGCGCGACGAAGGAAACGCCCGCCGTCATGCAGGCCTTCGCCGCCGTGGGCCCCGACACGCACGCCAAGTACCTGCTGACCTCCGGCTCCACCGGCCAGCCCAAGGTGGTGATCAACACGCACCGCATGCTGTGCGCCAACCAGCAGATGATGGCGCAGACCTGGCGCTTCCTCGCGCAAGAAAAACCGGTGCTCGTCGACTGGCTGCCATGGAGCCACACCTTCGGCGCGAACCACAACCTGCACATGGTGCTGTGCCATGGCGGCGCGCTCTATATCGACGAAGGCCGGCCCGCGCCGGGCCTCATCGAGAAGACCGTGCGCAACCTGCGCGAGGTGAAACCCACGCTGCTGTTCAACGTGCCGCGCGGCTTCGACATGCTGCTGCCGTTCCTCGAAGCCGACGACGCGCTCGCCGCCGAAGTGTTCTCGCGGTTGCGCCTGGCCTTCTACGCGGCGGCCGCGCTCGCGCCTTCGACCTGGCAGCGGCTCGAAGCCGTGGCGCGGCGCGTGCGGCCCGCGCGCCCGCTGTGGCTCACCACCTCGTGGGGCGCCACCGAGACCTCGCCCGCCATCACCTCGGCGCACTGGCAGCTCGACGGCGCCGGCTGCATCGGCGCGCCGCTGCCGGGGCTGGAACTGAAGTTCGTGCCCAACGGCGAGAAGCTGGAGATGCGCGTCAAGGGCGTCTCGGTGTTCCCCGGCTACCGCGACGCGCCACGCGAAACCGCCAGTGCCTTCGACGCCGAGGGCTACTACCGCATCGGCGACGCGGGCTTTCTTGCGAACCCCGGCGACCCGGCGCAGGGCGTGATCTTCAACGGCCGCGTGGCGGAAGACTTCAAGCTGTCGACCGGCACCTGGGTGTCGGTAGGCACGCTGCGCGTGAAGCTGGTGTCGCTGCTGGCGCCGCATGTGCAGGACATCGTGCTCACGGGCCACGACCGCGACGCGATCGGCATGCTGGTGTTCGCCAGCCCGCAAGGCGCCGCCCTCGCGCCCGAAGCCCTGGCCGCGCGCATCGCCGGGGTGCTGCGCGCCCTGCGCGACGAAGGCGCGGGCTCGTCGCAGTGCCCGGCCTGCGCGCTGGTGCTGGCCGAACCGCCCAGCCCCGATGCGGGCGAGATCACCGACAAGGGCTACATCAACCAGCGCGCCGTGCTCACGCGGCGCGCGGTCGAGGTGGCGCGGCTGCATGCGCCGGCGCCGGGCGATGCGGACGTGATCCGCGCCACCTGAACGCGGCGGGGTTGGAGAACCCGGGAATGTTTTCTACGATGGCCGGGCCACCCGCCATTTCAACTTCCCGGAGACGCCGCCCATGTCCACCCCACCCTGCGTGACCTTCGAAGCGGACGGCCCCGTCTGCACGCTCACGCTGAACCGTCCCGACAAACGCAACGCCGTGGACGGCGTGGTGGCCGCCGCGTTGCGCGCGGCCTTCGAACGCTTCGAGGCCGACGACGCGCTGCGCGTGGCCGTGCTGACGGGCGCGGGCGGCCATTTCTGCGCGGGTGCCGACCTGGGCGCGGTCGGTGATCCGGCGCGCCGCAACGAGCTCGACCCTGACGGCGGCGGCACCGGCCCGATGGGCCCGACGCGCATGGCACTGTCCAAGCCGCTGATCGCGGCGGTGAACGGCTACGCGGTGGCGGGCGGGCTCGAGCTGGCGCTGCTGGCCGACCTGCGCGTGGCCGACGACGACGCGGTGTTCGGCGTGTTCTGCCGCCGCTGGGGCGTGCCGCTGATCGACGGCGGCACCGTGCGGCTGCCGCGCCTCGTGGGCATGGGGCGTGCGCTCGACCTGATCCTCACGGGCCGGCCGGTGTCCGCCGCCGAGGCGCTGGCGATGGGCCTGGTGAACCGCACCACGCCACCGGGCGGCGCGCTGGCCGCCGCGCAGGAACTGGCGCGGCAGATCGCCGCCTTTCCGCAGCAATGCATGCTGGCCGACCGGCGCTCCGCCTTCGAGCAGTGGGACCTGCCGCTGGCCGAGGCGCTGCGCCGCGAAGGCGCGCAGGGCGTGCCGATCGTCGCGGCCGAAGGCGAAGCCGGCGCCGCGCGCTTTGCCGGCGGTGCGGGCCGGCACGGCACCTTCACCGGCTGATTCAAGCGCGCCGCCGCAACGCCGTGCGCAGCGCCTTCGCAAAGCGCGGGTCGGCCATGGCGCCCACGTTGAAGCGCGACCAGCGCGAGACCTGCGTCGAGTCGACGCTGAAGATGCGCCCCGGCGCCATCACGATCTTGCGCGGCAGCAGCTCTTTCGCGAAGGCCAGCGAGTCGTCCACGCCGGGCAGCGCGGCCCAGATGTAGAGCGACTGCGGGCTGCGCGCGAAGACCTCGGCGTCCACCGCGTCGAACAGCTTCAGCGCGTCGCGCGTGGCCTCGCCCAGCCGCTGCTGCAGCCGCTTGAGGTGCCGCTGGTAGTGGCCCTCGCTCAGGATGACGTCGACCGTGCGCTCGCTGTACTCCGAGCTGCTCACGTGGATCAGCGCTTTCAGGTCGGCGAGGTCGCTCGCCAGGTCGGCGCCGCAGGCGATGAAGCCCACGCGCAGCGCGGCCGAGAACGATTTCGAAAAACTGCCGATGTAGATCGTGCGTTCGAGCTGGTCGAGCGCCGAGAGGCGCGGCAGCGCCGTGGGCTTGAAGTCGGCCAGCGGGTCGTTCTCGACGATCAGCAGGTCGTACTTCTGCGCGAGCTGCAGCACGCGAAAGGCCTTGGCCGGCGAGATGTCGGAGCCGGTAGGGTTGTGCGCCAACGACTGCGTGAAGAACAGGCGCGGCCGTTCGGCGATGAGCAGCTGCTCGAGCACCTCGAGGTCGGGCCCGTCGGCGAGGCGCGGCACGGCCAGCATCTGCGCACCCGCGAGCTTGAGCTTGCCGAACAGCGGGTAGTAGCCCGGGTCGTCGACCAGCACCTTGCCGCCGGGCGGCACGAAATAACGGATGACGATGTCCATCGCCTCGTTGGCGCCGTGCGTGAGCACGATCTGCCGCGGCTCGGCGCCGATGCCGAAGTCGGCCAGCTTGCGCACGAGGTGGTCGCGCAGCGGCGCGTAGCCGAAGCGGCTGCCGTAGCGGAACAGCGCGCCGAGCCCCGTGCGCACGACCTTCGGGTGGTACTTGTCCAGCCGCACGTCGGCCAGCCATTCGACGGGCGGAAAGCCGTCGCCCACGGCGACCGCATCGGGCTGCGTCTTGAGCTGCTCGCGCATGAGCCACACGATGTCCATCGCACGGCCGAGGCTGCCGGCGTCGTCCTCGGCGGGCTTGGGCGTGGCCGTGGCCTGCGCCAGCACGTAGTAGCCCGAACCGCGCCGCGGCTCGACGAGGCCGCGCGACACCAGCAGCTCGAAGGCAGCCACCACGGTGTTCTTGGCGTAGCCGTGCAGCTGTGCGAGTTCGCGCAGCGAGGGCAGCTTGTCGCCGGCCTTGTAGGCGCCGCTCGCGATCTGGCGCGCGAGGGTGTCGGCGAGCGAATCGGCGATCGTGGTCATGGGCTTGGACTGTGACACAGCGAGGCGTGGCGGCGCACCACTGTCCGCACTGTCCCGCCAAACTGTGCCTTCCGCGGGCGGTACAGCCGGCCTAAATTGCCTGCTCCCGAATTCACCTTCCGAAGAGACACGCACCGATGGCCGCCGATTCCCGCATTCCCAATTTCCGCGCACTCACGCCCGCCCAACGCCTGGCCCACATCGCACAGGCCGCCGCGCTCACCGACGACGAGGTGGCCCTGCTCGCGCAACCCGGCGCGCTGGGCGTGGAGCGCGCCAACGGCATGGTCGAGAACGTGATCGGCACCTTCGAGCTGCCGCTGGGCGTGGCCGGCAACTTCACCGTGAACGGGCGCGACTACCTCGTGCCGATGGCGGTCGAGGAACCCTCGGTGGTCGCCGCCGCCTCGTTCATGGCCAAGCTGGCGCGCGAAGGCGGCGGCTTCGAGGCCTCGAGCACCGGGCCGCTGATGCGCGCGCAGGTGCAGGTGATCGGCATCACCGACCCGTACGGTGCGCGGCTGGCGCTGCTGCGTGCGCGCGACGAGATCCTGGCCGTGGCGAACAGCCGCGACAAGGTGCTGATCGGCCTGGGCGGCGGCTGCCGCGACATCGAGGTGCATGTGTTCGGCGACACGCCGCGCGGCGCGATGGTGGTGATGCACCTGATCGTCGACGTGCGCGACGCGATGGGCGCGAACACCGTCAACACCATGGCCGAGGCGGTGTCGCCGCTGGTCGAGAAGCTCACCGGCGGCACGGTGCGCCTGCGCATCCTGTCGAACCTGGCCGACCTGCGGCTGGCGCGTGCGCGCGTGCGGCTCGCGCCTTCCGTGCTGGCCACGCGCGAGCGCAGCGGCGAAGAGGTGGTCGAGGGCGTGATCGACGCCTACACCTTCGCAGCCATCGACCCCTACCGCGCGGCCACGCACAACAAGGGGATCATGAACGGCATCGACCCGGTGATCGTCGCGACCGGCAACGACTGGCGTGCGGTGGAAGCCGGCGCGCATGCGTACGCCTGCCGCAGCGGGCGCTACACCTCGCTCACCACGTGGGAGAAGGACGCGGGCGGCGCGCTGGTCGGCACCATCGAGATGCCGATGCCGGTGGGCCTGGTCGGCGGCGCGACGAAGACGCACCCGCTCGCACGGCTCGCGCTGAAGATCCTCGATGTGAAGTCGGCGCAGGAGCTCGGCGAAGTCGCCGTGGCCGTCGGCCTCGCGCAGAACCTCGGCGCCCTGCGCGCGCTCGCCACCGAAGGCATCCAGCGCGGCCACATGGCGCTGCACGCCCGCAACATCGCGCTGGTCGCGGGCGCCACCGGCGACGAGATCGACGCCATCGCCAGACAGATGGCGGCCGAGCACGACGTGCGCACCGACCGCGCCGTGGCGCTGCTCGACGCGCTGCGCAAGAAGTAAGCAACGCGGGAGCCTCCCGCACCACGGTCCGCGGCCGACACCGCGGCGGTCGCGCACGCGGCCGTCACACAACCACAGACGGAGACAACTCGAATGAACGCAGACAGTGCAACGCCCGCCCGCTGGCGGCTGGTGGAGATATGGGGCGACACGGCCGACCTGGGCCACCTCGCGTGGTCGATCGCGATCGGCGTCGCGGTGAGCCTCACGGGCTACCTCGTGGCGAGCCGCGTGCTCGCGAGCGTGGTGAACACGCCTGAACTGGCGCGCGCCTACGCAATGCTCGCGGGCCTCGGCGGCTGCGTGGTCTCGGGCGTGATCTGCGCGAAGCTCTTCACGCCCAAGCGCGAAGTGGTCGAAGGCACCGCCGCCGATCCGCGCTGGCGCGAGGAGGTGCTGGCCGAGCTGGCCGCCGAGCACGGCGACCTGGGCTCGGTGGACGACCTGCCGCCCGTGGTGGTGCGCGAGATGAAGGAGCTCGAGATCTACGAGCTGTTCGCGTCGTACAAGCCCCAGGCCGCCAAGGCCGCGGAAGGAGCCGCCTCGTGATCGACGCAGCCCTGTTCAACCAGATCCTCGTCGCCACCGGCATGGGCCTCGTGGGCGCCATCGTGTTCGCGGCCATCGGCCTCGTCTCGGGCACCGACGAAACCACCACGCTCGCACCGCTCACCTTGCTGGTGGTGCTGCTGGGCGTGCCGCCCGAAGGCGTGTTCACCTTCTTCCTGGCCGCCGCCGTGGCCAAGCACATGACGCACGCGGTGCCCACCGCGCTACTGGGCATTCCGGGCGACACCATGGCCACGCCGCTGCTGCAGGACGCGAACGTGCTGCGCAACTTGGGCGTGCCGCACATCGCGCTGCGCAAGATGGTGTCGGGCGCGATCATCGCGGCCTTTCTGGCGGTGCCGCTGGCCGTGCTGTTCGCGGTGCTGCTGGCGCCGTACGGCGCGGCCATCACCAAGGCGGCGCCGTGGATCTTCGTGGTGGCGGCCGTGGCCATTGCCTACTTCTCGAGCGGGCGCTGGGCCTCGGTGGCCACACTGGTGCCGTTCGTGATGGTGATCGTGGCGCTGCAGGCGCTCACGGGCAAGTACGGCGTGAAGCTGAGCATCAGCTACTTCCTGGGCATCGCCATCGGGCCGCTGGTGGCCGACCTGTTCTCGGTGATCTCGCCGGCGGCGCGTGCGCGCATGAAGCGCGACAAGGTCCGCACCTTCTCGCTCGCGCCCGACGTGAAGGGCTGGTCGGGCTACTTCCCGAACCCGTTCAAGGTGCTCGACCGCGGCCAGGTGAAGTGGACCTTCGCGACCGCCGCGATCTCCAGCGCCACCTTCGTGTTCAGCCCCGTCGCGATGACGGTGGTGCTGGGCGAGCTGGTCGGCTCGCGCATCAAGCATGCGTACCACCGCCTCACCACCACGCTGGCCGCGCGCAACGGCGTGACCGAGGCCACCTACATCGCCGAAGCCTTGATCCCGCTGATCGCCATCGGCCTGCCGCTGAGCCCCGTGGCGGCCGGCCCCGCCGCGCCGCTGTTCAACGCGCCGCCTGTGTTCACGATCGACTCGGCCACGGGCCAGACCCACAACCTGCACAACCTGCTGAACCACTGGGAGTTCCTCGGCTACGGCATGCTGGCCGTGGTGCTCGCGGCGCTGGTGGCCTACCCCTTCACCATGAACTTCGCGCGCCGCGCAGCGCTGTTCGTCTCGCGCAAGGTGAGCCACGAGGCGATCATCGCGACCTTCGTCGGCTTGATCGTGGTGATCAGCGTGTGGGAAGGCCAGTTGCTCGGGCTCCTGGTGATCCTCACGATGGGGCTGCTCGGCGGCCTGCTGTCGCGTGCCATCGGCTTCAACACGGGCGTGCAGTTCATGGGCTACTACACGGCGGTGTTGACGGTGCCGGCGGTGATCAAGGCGTTCTCCTGATCGGCCAGCCGCACACCAGCAGCGCGTCCATGTGCCCAGGACACTGGGTGCTTCCCGCAGCGAAATCAAGGAGGAGGCCGCAGGCCGGGGGACATTCGCGGAGGGAAGTACCCGGTGGCCTGGGCACACGCCCTGAACACGCCGGCACCCAGTCAGCGCTTCGATGCAGGCTTCTTCTTCGCCGATTCATCCCCACCGAACAGCTTCTCCACCTGCTGCCCCACACGCGCCCCGATCGCCGTGCCCACCCCCGGCAGCACCGCACTGCCAACCGCCGCCCCCGCGAGCGCGCCGCCGGTCATCGACACCTCGGGCTCGGCCACGCTGCCGCCGATCTTCAGCGGCACGCCGACCACGCCATCGACCAGGTCCACCGCCATCTCGCCCGACATCTGCCGGTTGAACAGCCGCAGGTTGCCGCTGGCGGTGAGCACGCCCGAGCGCGCCTTGAGGTTCGTGTAGCGCATCACGATGCCGTCTTCGGTGCCCTGCGTGTCGAGCGTGCCCGTGAGCTCGTCCAGCGCCGTGGTGCCGCCGCGGCTGATGCCGGCGGTGGTCACGGCCTTGGCCAGGTCCAGCCGGGTCAGCGTGGCGGGCTGCACCGAGAAGGTGGTGCGGGTGTGCAGGCCGCGCATCAGCGCGCCCACCTCGCGGGCCTCGGCCACCAGCGAGGTGTGGCCCGAGACCTTGCCAGCCACCGCCGAGCGGCGCCCGAAGGCCTGCACCAGTGCTTCGATGTCGACCTGCCGCGGATCGAGCTCGGCCGACACGCGCAAGCCCCGCCCCTCGGGCAGCACCTCGAGCCGCGCCTGCCCGTTCCACGTGCCGCCCCCGGCGTCGATGCGGGTGCGCCAGCGGTCTTCCGTGCCCTCGCGGTCCAGCCGCAGGCGCACGGGCGATGCGGCGCCGGCGCGCTCCAGACGCAGGTTGCGAGGGCGCCAGTTGTCGTCGAACGTCACCTCGCCGTCGTAGGCCAGCGCGATGTCGCGGCGGTCGATCCAGACCACGTCGCGCCAGCGCACGCGCTCCACCGGCACGGGCGCCAGGGTCCAGGGCGCGGGCAGCGGCACGATGCGCTCGCTTTCCTGCGGCTCGGGGCCCTTGTCCCGGAAGGCGCGCACCGAGGCGCGCGGCAGCACCAAGCTCTCGAGCGCGATCTCGTCGATGGCCACCTCGCGGCGCAGCAGCAGCGGCCACAGGTGCAGCCGCACGCTCACGCGGCGCAGGGTGATGGGCTGGGGCTGGTCGGTCGCCAGCTCGGACAGCGCCAGCACGGGCACCGGCCACAGCGACCAGTGGGCGCCGCCCACCGTCAGCTCGACGCCGTAGCGCTGCGAGAAGCCGGCGGCGATGCGGGCCGCCACCTCCTCGTCGTCGGGCAGGCGCGCGGCCACCACGAGCGCCAGCGCGCCGATGCCCAGCAGCAGCACCGCCGCCGAGCCCAGGAGCCACCGCCGCACCGAAGGGAAGGTCATCGGGCCAAGGTAGCACGCAAAGGCGACTGCGGTTGTCAGCCGTCGTCGCTATAGTGCCCTCGGTGCCCTCGCACCCCCTGTATCGGAGACCCCTGCATGCGTATCTGGAAGAAAGAGATCTCGGTCGAATCGCTGACCGCCAACCACGTGGGCACGGCCGTGGCCGCCCTGGGCATCGAATTCCTGGAGGTGGGCGACGACTTCATCCGCGCCCGCGTGCCGGTGGACGAGCGCACCCGCCAGCCCTACGGCATCCTGCACGGCGGCGTGTCGGTGGTGCTGGCCGAGACGCTGGGCTCCTGCGGCGCGCACTACTCGGCCCCCGAGGGCGACCGCGCCGTGGGCCTGGACATCAACGCCAACCACATCCGCTCGGCCACCAGCGGCTGGGTCACCGGCACGGCGCGGCCGGTGCACCGCGGGCGCACCACGCAGGTCTGGCAGATCGACCTGACGAACGAGGCCGGCGAGCTGACCTGCGTCTCGCGCATCACCATGGCGGTGCTGCAGCCGCGCTGAGCGCGGGCGCGCCCCCGGGGCGCTTCTTCTTTTTTCTTCTCCCGCTGGTACGCCTCTTGCGGGTGGCACCCGTGTTCAGCACGGGGTGGATCGACCACAATCTCGCCCCAGGGAGCGCGTCGACCCCCCATACACACCAACCGAGGAGAAGAAAACACATGTTCAACTGGACTGAAAAGCCGGTGTCCACACTGGCCAACGGCGCGGTCATCGCGCCCGACGAGCGGCTGCCCTGGCTGCAGACGGGCGCGATGGGCATCCAGCACGTGATCGCCATGTTCGGCGCCACGGTGCTGGCGCCGATCCTGATGGGCTTCAACCCCAACATCGCGATCCTGATGAGCGGCATCGGCACGCTCATCTTCTACCTCGTGACGGGCGGCAAGGTGCCCAGCTACCTGGGCTCGAGCTTCGCCTTCATCGGCGTGGTGATCGCGGCCAGCGGCTACGCGGGCAAGGGGGCCAACGCCAACATCGCGGTGGCCCTGGGCGGCATCGTGGCCTGCGGGGTGGTCTACATCCTGATCGGGGCCATCGTGCAGGCCGTGGGCACGGGCTGGATCGAACGCTTCATGCCGCCCGTGGTCACGGGCGCCGTGGTGGCGGTGATCGGGCTGAACCTGGCGGGCATTCCCATCAAGAACATGGCGGCCAGCAACTTCGATTCGTGGATGCAGGCCGTGACCTTCCTGTGCGTGGGCCTGGTGGCAGTGTTCACGCGCGGCATGGTGCAGCGCCTGTTGATCCTCATCGGCCTGATCCTGGCCACGCTGGTGTACGCCGCGCTCACCAACGGCATGGGCCTGGGCAAGCCGGTCGACCTGAGCGGCATCGCCAACGCGGCCTGGTTCGGCCTGCCGACCTTCACGGCGCCGGTGTTCACGGCCAACGCGATGCTGCTGATCGCGCCCGTGGCGATCATCCTGGTGGCGGAAAACCTCGGCCACCTGAAGGCGGTGACGGCCATGACGGGCCGCAACCTCGACCCGTACATGGGCCGCGCCTTCATCGGCGACGGCATCGCCACGGTCATCAGCGGTTCCGCGGGCGGCACCGGCGTGACCACCTACGCCGAGAACATCGGCGTGATGGCGGCCACCCGCATCTACTCGACGGCGGTGTTCGTGGTGGCGGCGCTGATTGCGCTGGTGCTGGGCTTCAGCCCCAAGTTCGGCGCGCTGATCCAGGCCATTCCGCTGCCGGTGATGGGCGGCGTGAGCATCGTGGTGTTCGGCCTGATCGCCATTGCCGGCGCCAAGATCTGGGTCGACAACAAGGTCGATTTCTCGCAGAACAAGAACCTGATCGTGGCCGCCATCACGCTGATCATCGGCACGGGCGACTTCACGCTGAAGTTCGGCGACTTCGCCCTCGGCGGCATCGGAACCGCCACTTTCGGCGCGATCATCCTCTACGCCCTGCTGGGCCGTTCGCGCAACGCCTGAGCGCAGACAAAGTGAAACCTCGTGCAATAACTGTTGTGCGGGGTCAGTGAACACGGCGCCGGCCATCGGGCTTTGGCCGGCGCCCGTTAGACTCCAACGCTTTTCGCACCGACGTTCACACACGTTTTCCAATGGCCGATGTTTCCGCCGCTCGTACCAAGGCGGTTTTCGAATTCAAGAGCGCCACACTGCCGCTGATCGCAGTGATCCTCAAGACAGCCGACCTCGACGTGCTGGCCGAGGCGCTCGACGCCCAGTTGGCGGATTCGCCCGACTTCTTCGAGCAGGAGCCGGTGGTGATCGACCTCTCGCTGCTGCAGGAACAGGCGGCCGAGGGCGGCACCGACGCCCCCGAAATCGACTTTGCCGCCCTGCGCAGCCTGCTGGCGCGCCACCAGACCCAGCCGATCGCCGTGCGCGGCGGCAGCCCCGAGCAGCACGCCGCGGCACGTGAAGCCGGCCTGTCGGTGGCCGCCATGCCCGCGGCCCCCGCGCCC
>NZ_JBWKYF010000057.1:0-43523 GCF_059423605.1 Variovorax sp. GW460-12-1-14-LB1 | reverse complement strand
GTCTTCGGTGGGCGGCGTCACCGGCACGCTCAGCGATGCATCGCGCGGCATGGCTTCGGCCATGGCGGGCGGTGTGGGTTCGGTGGCTTCGGTCGGTTCGACGGGAGCGACGGGTTCGGCTTCTGCGGCAGTCGCATCGACTGGCAGTACGGCTTCGGTCGGCTCTGCGGCCACGGCCTCCGTAGGTGCAACCGCCTCGGTCGGCTCAACAGCTTCAACGGGCGCGGCCGCTTCGGGCTCGCCTTCGACAACCGCGGCTGCCTCCGGCGCAGGCACTTCCGGCGTCTCGACCACCGCAGCATCCGTCACGGGGGCTTCTTCGCTCAGGGCCAGTTCGGCCTGGGCCGGCGTTTCAACGACAGGCTCGACCACGGCGGTTTCAGCCGGCACTTCCGCCTCAGCTTCCACCACCGGCACCTCGACCGTCTGCAGGTCGAGCAGCGCGCGCGCAAACAGGTCCAGCTCGCCGCCGACCACGAGGCCCACGGCCTTGGCAGCGTCGACGACCGGTGCCAGCGTCGCGGGCGACAGGCCCGGCGAGCGGTACACGGCGCGGATCAGCGTGCCTTCGACCAGCGCGGCCGTGAACGGCCCGCCGATGAAGGTGGCGTCGGGCAGCTCGGCCTGCAGCGTCGCGAGCGACGCGGGTGCCTCGCGCGTGTCGGCCACGGTCACGACCGCGCCGTGGCGCGCGCACCAGCGCGCCATCGCCAGCCCGGACGCGCCGAGGCCGAGGATGAGAACGGGGAGGTCTTTCAGGTGCCGCATGGTTGTCTTGTTACCGCAGCTTCAGCGTCGACAGGCCGATGAGGCACAGCAGCATCGTGATGATCCAGAAGCGCACGACGACCTGCGTCTCGCGCCAGCCGCTCTTCTCGAAGTGGTGGTGCAGCGGCGCCATCTTGAGCACGCGCCGGCCTTCGCCATAACGCTTCTTCGTGTACTTGAAGTACATGACCTGCGCCATCACCGAGATCGCCTCGACCACGAAGATGCCGCCCATGATGAAGAACACGATCTCCTGGCGCACGATGACCGCGATGGTGCCCAGCGCGCCGCCCAGCGCCAGCGCGCCCACGTCGCCCATGAAGACCTGCGCCGGATGGGTGTTGAACCAGAGGAACGCGAGCCCCGCGCCGGCCATGGCCGAGCAGAACACCAGCAGTTCGCCCGAGCCCGGGATGTTGGGGAACAGCAGGTACTTGGAGTACACCGCGCTGCCCGTGACATAGGCGAACACGCCCAGCGCCGAGCCCACCATCACCACCGGCATGATCGCCAGGCCGTCGAGGCCGTCGGTCAGGTTGACGGCGTTGCTGGCGCCCACGATCACGAGGTACGTGAGGATGACAAAGCCGATGCCGCCCAGCGGGTAGCTCACTTCCTTGAAGAAAGGCACCAGCAGGTTGATCTTGGGCGGAAAGTCGAGGTCGAAGCCCGAGCGCACCCAGGCGTAGAACAGCTCGAGCACGCGCCAGTTGGAGCTCTCGGAAATGCTGAACAGCAGGTAGAAGCCCGCGAGCAGGCCGACCAGCGATTGCCAGAAATACTTTTCGCGCGAGCGCATGCCTTCGGGGTCCTTGCGCACCACCTTACGCCAGTCGTCGACCCAGCCGATGGCGCCGAAGCCCATCGTGACCCACAGCACGATCCACACGAAGCGGTTCGAGAGATCGAACCACAGCAAGGTGGCGAAGGCGATGGCGAACAGCACGAGCACGCCGCCCATGGTGGGCGTGCCGCTCTTGGTCAGGTGCGTTTCCATGCCGTAGCCGCGGATCGGCTGGCCGATCTTGAGCGCAGCGAGGCGACGAATGACGTACGGGCCGGCCACCAGGCCGACCACGAGCGCGGTCAGCGCGGCCATCAGGGCGCGGAACGTGAGGTAGTTGAAAACGCGCAAGAACCCGAACTCGGGCGACAGCGTCTGCAGCCATTGGGCCAGGGACATCAGCATGGTGTGTTGCGCGGCTCATGCGTCATGACCGGCCTCCTTTTGTTGTTGTGCTTCGATCGCCTGCACCACGCGCTCCATCTTCATGAAGCGCGACCCCTTGACCAGCACGCTGCCCAGCTGCGGCAGGCGGGCGAGCACGGCCGCGCGGAGCGTGTCGAAATCGTCGAAATGGCGTCCATCGACACCATCGTTGTTGTTGAAAGCCGTCGCCGCATGCACGGTCTCACCGCCCAGCGTGTAGACGGCGTCGAGGCCGCGCTGGCGCGCCCAGGCGCCGACCTCGGCGTGGAATTCCGGCGAGCGGTCGCCGACCTCGCCCATCTCGCCGAGCACCAGCAGGCGCGGCGCGGGCAGGCCGGTGAGCACGTCGATGGCGGCAATCACGGAATCGGGGTTGGCGTTGTAGCTGTCGTCGACCAGCGTGAGCGCGTGCCCGCCGGGCAGCACGACCTCGCTGGCGCGCGAACGGCCCTTGACCGGCTCGAAGGCCGACAGGCCCGCGGCGATGGTGTCGAGCGACACGCCGGCCGCCAGCGCGCAGGCGGTGGCGGCGAGCGCGTTGCCCACGTTGTGACGGCCCGCGATGTGCAGGCGCGCATCGAAGGCGCCCAGCGGCGTGCGCACGCGCACACTCCAGGCGCCCTGCTGCCATTCGGCACTGTCGAGCGAGATGTCGGCGTCAGCGTGCTCGCCGAAGGTCAGGCAGCGGCGCGAACCGCTCTGGCGCGCCAGGTCGGTCCACAGCGAGGTGAAGGTGTCGCCGTAGGGGAACACGGCGGTGCCGTCGTCGGGCAGTTCGGCGAACACGGCGGCGTTCTCGATAGCGACCGCCTCGACGCTGGCCATGAACTCCTGGTGCTCGCGCTGCGCGTTGTTGACCAGCGCGATGGTCGGGCGCGACATGGCGGCCAGCCGCGCGATCTCGCCCGGATGGTTCATGCCCAGCTCGAGCACCGCCAGCTGGTGCTGCGCGCGCAGGCGCATCAGCGTGAGCGGCACGCCGATCTCGTTGTTGAAGTTGCCGGCCGTGGCCAGCGCGCGGTCGGCGCGGAAGGCGGCGAGCACGGACGCGATCATCTGCGTGACCGTGGTCTTGCCGTTGCTGCCGGTGACGGCGATCAGCGGCAGGCTGAACTGCGCACGCCAGCCGGCGCCCAGGGCACCGAGCGCGATGAGCGAGTCGGGCACCTCGAGGCCGGCGAGCCCCGCGGCTTCGAGGCCGCCGTGCGCGATGGCGGCGACGGCGCCCTGCTTCTTCGCATCGGCCAGGAAGTCGTTGGCATCGAATCGCTCGCCCTTGAGCGCGACGAACAGGTCGCCAGCAGCCAGGGTGCGGGTGTCGGTGTGGACGCGCGCGATCACGGTGGCCGGGTCGCCCACGAGGCGCGACCCCGGCACCCATTGCTGCGCCTGCGCCAGCGTGAGGTTCAACGGGGTGGAGACGGGCGTGGCCATGGCGGTCATGCGGCACCCCGCTTCGCGAGCGCGTCGAGCGCGTGGGTCTTGTCGGAGAACGGCAGGCGCTGGCCCGCGATCTCCTGCCACTCTTCGTGGCCCTTGCCGGCGATCAGCACCACGTCTTGCGGCGCGGCCTGGGCGATGGTTTCGGCGATGGCGCGCGCGCGGTCGACCTGCACGCGGGCCGCCTCGACGCGCGTGAAGCCGCGCAGCGCCTGGCTGATGATCGCGTCGGGGTTCTCGTTGCGCGGGTTGTCGCTGGTGAGCACCACATGGTCGGCCTGCCGCTCGGCGACGGCCGCCATCAGCGGGCGCTTGATCGGGTCGCGGTTGCCGCCGCAGCCGAACACGCACCAGAGCGCGCCGCCGCGCTGTTTGGCCAGCGGGCGAAGGCCGGCGAGGGCCTTGTCGAGCGCGTCGGGCGTGTGGGCGTAGTCGACCACGGCCAGCGGTGCACCGTCGGTCGGCTGCACGCGGTCCATGCGGCCCGGCACGCTGCTGAGGTGGGCGCAGGCGGCCACGGCCTGCGCGAGCGTGAGGCCCAGCGCGCGCAGGGTGCCGAGCACGCCGAGCAGGTTGGCCACGTTGTACTGGCCGATGAGCCCGGTCGCGAGCCGTTCGGCCGGCGCCGTGCTGCCGTGCTCGGCCACGGTGAACTGCAGGCCCTGCGCGTCGTAGCCGATGTCGCGCGCCACCAGCCGTGCGGGCTTGCCGCCGGCGGAGACGGTCCAGACGTCGAGCGCGCCGATGCCGGCGTCCAGCAGGTTGGCGCACAGGCTGGCGCCGTGCATGTCGTCGATGTTGATCACCGCGGCGCGCAGGCCGGGCCAGCGGAACAGCTCGGCCTTGGCCTGCCAGTAGGCGTCCATGCTGCCGTGGTAGTCGAGGTGGTCCTGCGTGAAGTTGGTGAACACGGCGACCGCGATGCGGCAGCCGTCGAGCCGGCGCTCGGCGATGCCGATCGACGAGGCCTCGATGGCGCAGGCACCGAAGCCTTCGGTGACGAAGTCGCGCAGCGCGCGCTGCAGCATCACGGGATCGGGCGTGGTCAGGCCGGTGTAGGTGAGCTCGGGCGGCACGCCGATGCCCAGGGTACCCACCACGGCGCAGGGCGACGGGGCGCCGCGCTCGGTGGTGCCGTCGGGGCGCATGGCGCGCACGCCGCCGGCCGCACGCAGCGTGGACAGCGACTCGGCCAGCCACCACGCGGTGGAGGTCTTGCCGTTGGTGCCGGTCACGGCCAGCAGGTCGAGCTGGGCCGAGGGGTTGTCGTAGAAGGCGGCGGCGATCGGGCCGGTGGCGGCCTTCAGGCCGGGGTAGCTCACGATGCGTTCGTCGCCGTCGAAGCCGAAGGCGTCCACGCCCTCGTGCTCGACCAGGCAGGCCACGGCGCCCTGCGCCAGTGCGGCCGCCACATGCTGGCGGCCGTCGGTGGCGGCACCGGGCCAGGCGATGAAGGCATCGCCCGGGCCGACCGCGCGGCTGTCGGCGAGCAGCGCGCCCTGCACGCGCTCCTTGAGCCAGAACGCGGCGGTGGTGGGGGAAGTGAGTGTCAGCATGTCAGAAGCTCTCGGGGACGTCTTGCGTCTGCACGAGGGGTTTGACCGCCAGATCGGGCGGGACGTTCATCATGCGCAGGGTCTGCTGCACGACTTCGCTGAACACCGGCGCCGCGGCGAGGCCGCCGAAATACTGGCCGTCGGTCGGCTCGTCGATCATCACCGCGACGATGATGCGCGGCTTCTCGATGGGCGCCATGCCGGTGAACCAGGCACGGTACTTGTTGCTGGCGTAGCCCTTGCCGACCTGCTTGTGGGCCGTGCCCGACTTGCCGCCGACCGAGTAGCCCACCGTTTGCGCGCGCGTGCCGGTGCCGCCCGGGCCGGCGGCCATCTGCAGCATCTTGCGCACCGCAAGCGCGTTGGAGGGCGAGAACACGCGCACGCCGACCGGCGGCTCGGTGTTCTTCAAAATGGTGACCGGAATGATGGAGCCGTCGTGCGCGAACGAGGTGTACGAATGCGCCATCTGGAACAGCGACGCCGACAGGCCGTAGCCGTAGGCCATGGTGGCCTGCTCGACCGGCTTCCAGGTCTTCCACGGACGCAGCCGGCCCGTCACGGCGCCGGGGAACTGGATCTGCGGCTTCTGGCCGTAGCCCAGCGCGGTGTAGGTGTCCCACATCTCGTGGGGCGTCATCTTCTGGGCGATCTTGAGCGCGCCCACGTTGCTCGACTTCTGGATCACGCCCTCCACCGTCAGCGAGCCGTAGTTGTGGGTGTCGCTGATGGTGAAGCCGCCCAGCTGGTAGCGCCCGGGCGCGGTGTCGATGATGGTGGAGGGCTTCACGCGGCCGGCCTCCAGCGCCATCGCCACGGTGATGGGCTTCATGGTCGAGCCGGGCTCGAAGGTGTCGGTGAGCGCGCGGTTGCGCAGCTGCTCACCGGTGAGGTTCTGGCGCTTGTCGGGCACGTAGCTCGGGTAGTTGGCCAGCGCCAGCACCTCGCCGGTGGTGCTGTCGAGCACCACCACGCTGCCGGCCTTGGCACGGCGCGCGGTGACGGCGTCGCGCAGCTTCTGGTAGGCGAAGAACTGCACCTTGCTGTCGACGCTGAGCTGGATGTCGCGGCCCTCGACCGGCGGCACCTGCTCGCCCACGCCCTCGACCACGCGGCCCAGCCGGTCCTTGATGACGCGGCGCGAGCCGGCCTTGCCGGCCAGCTCCTTGTTGAACGCCAGCTCGATGCCTTCCTGGCCGTTGTCTTCCACGTTGGTGAAGCCCACCACGTGCGCGGCCGCCTCGCCCTCGGGGTACTGGCGCTTGTATTCCTTGCGCTGGTAGATGCCCTTGAGGTTGAGCGCGGCGATCTGCTTGGCGATGGGCTCGTCGACCTGGCGCTTGATCCAGACGAAGGTCTTGTCCTCGTCTTCGAGCTTCTTGTCGAAGTCCTTCTGCGGCATGCCGAGCAGCTTGGCCACCTGCTTGAGCTTGGCGCGCACCTCGGGGTCGTCGCGCTCCACGTCTTCGGGAATGGCCCAGATGCTGGGCGCCACCACGCTGGACGCCAGGATGAGCCCGTTGCGGTCGAGGATGCGCCCGCGGTTGGCCGGCAGCTCCAGCGTGCGGGCGAAGCGCACTTCGCCCTGGCGCTGGAAGAAGCTGTTGTTGAAGACCTGCACGTACGCGGCCCGTCCCGCCAGCATGACGAAGCCGAAGGCGATGCCGGCGACGATGAACTTGCTGCGCCACACCGGCGTCTTGCTCGCAAGCAAGGGGCTGGTGGTGTAGCGCACGCTGCGGTTGCCGCGGCTCATCGGGCGGGCCTCGCGGTGGTGCCGGGCTTGGGCGGCGTGGTCGGCGGCAGCGGCGCGACGGCCGGGATCACCGAGCCGTCGGGGCGCACGTACTGCGTGATGGCCGGCGAGGCCGTGCGCATCTGCAGCTGTTCCTTGGCCAGCTTCTCCACGCGCAGCGGCGTGGCCTGTGCGCGCTTCTCGACCTGCAGGCGGTCATGCTCGGTTTCGAGCTTGCGCGTCTCCTGCAGGGCGCGGTCGAACTCCGTGTAGAGCTGGCGCGACTGGTACTGGGTGTGCACAAGGTACAAAGCCGTCGCAATGACGGCCAGCAGAAGAAGCAGGTTGATGCGCGCCATGGCTACCCGGCCTCCGTGCGTTCGGCCACCCGGAGGATGGCGCTGCGCGAGCGCGGGTTGCCGCGCACTTCTTCTTCGGACGGCTTGATGCGCTCCAGCGCGTGCAGCTTCATCACCTTGGGCGCAGCGAAGGGCGCGCGGCGGTCGTAGACCTCCTTCGAGTGCTTGGCGATGAACTGCTTGACGATGCGGTCTTCGAGCGAATGGAAGCTGATCACCGCGAGCCGGCCGCCGGGCGCGAGCACCGACAGGCTGGCCTCTAGCGCTTGTTGCAGCTCCTCAAGCTCGGCGTTGATGAAAATCCGAAAAGCCTGAAATGTGCGCGTTGCAGGGTTCTGGCCCTGCTCGCGGGTTTTGACCGTGCCAGCCACGAGCTCGGCCAGTTCGGTGGTGGTTGAAATTGCGCCCCGTTCTTGTCTGCGAGCAACAATCGCCTTTGCAATCTGAACAGCAAACCGTTCTTCGCCATAGTCACGGATCACCTCTGCAATTTGTTGAAGTTCGGCCGTTGCCAGCCACTCGGCCACGCTCTCGCCGCGCGTGGTGTCCATGCGCATGTCGAGCGGACCGTCGAAACGGAAACTGAAACCGCGCACCGGGTTGTCGATCTGCGGCGAACTCACGCCCAGGTCCATCAGCAAGCCGTTGACGCTGGCGTCGGGCAATTCGCCCAGCGAGCGGAATCCCTGGTGGCGGATAGAAAAACGCGCATCCGAGATGCGCGCTGCTTCGGCCACCGCTTCTGCATCCTTGTCGAATGCGATGAGCCTGCCTTCCGGCGCCAGCCGCGCGAGGATGGCGCGCGCATGTCCTCCGCGGCCGAAGGTGGCGTCCACGTACGTGCCCGTGGCTGCCGCGCTGCCGGAAAGAAGGGCTTCCACCGCCTCGTTCAACAAGACGGTCGTGTGGGTCAGGGGGGTGTTCACGGGGCTCCTCAGAACGCGAAGTCCTGAAACACATCCGGCATCTCGCCCTGGGTGGCCTCGGCCTCCTTGGCCTCGTAGGTGGCCTTGTCCCAGAGTTCGAAGTGGTTGCCCATGCCCAGCAACAGCGTCTCGCGGTTGATGCCGGTGGCGGCGCGCAGCTCGGGCGACACCAGCACGCGGCCGGTGCCGTCCATCTCGACGTCCATCGCGTTACCGAGGAAGACGCGCTTCCACCACTGCGCCGACATCGGCAGCGCAGCAATGCGTTCGCGGAATTTTTCCCATTCGGGACGGGGGAACACCATCAGGCATCCGTGCGGATGCTTGGTGATCGTGAGCTGGCCGCCTGCCGTGGCGCTCAGGACGTCGCGATGCCGGGTCGGCACGGAGAGCCGCCCCTTGGCATCCAGACTGAGCGATGAAGCGCCTTGAAACACGACCACGAAACCCCTGTGGTGGGAGGTGCCGCGACACCCGGAAGGGGCGTTGCCCGCACTTTTTCCCACTTAACTGCACTTTTTTCCACTGTAGCAGGAAACACTTGCGACGCAACTGGGGCTCGGGGGTATTTTTTGTAATGGAATCAACGACTTAGCGCCGATTTCCAAACCTGGAAATCGGCGAATTGTGTTGAAAATGAAGTACTTAGCTCACGCAGTGAAAGTGATGCGTGAAGGACGACCCCGTTACAGGGGCCGAGGGAGGCGGCTTCAGAGGATGAAGCGCGAAAGGTCTTCGTCGTGACTTAGTGCCGCGAGGCGCTCGTCGACATAAGCGGCATCGATGCGGACCGTCTGGCCCTCGATGCGGGTGGCATCGAAGCTTACCTCATCGAGCAGGCGCTCCATCACGGTCGACAAACGGCGTGCGCCGATGTTCTCGGTGCGCTCGTTCACCTCGAAGGCGATGGCCGCCAGCCGCGTGATGCCGTCGGGTGCGAAGTCGAGCGTCACGCCTTCGGTGGCCAGCAGCGCCTGGTACTGCTTCACGAGCGAGGCGCGGGTCTGCGTGAGGATGCTCTCGAAGTCCGACACCGAGAGCGATTGCAGCTCGACGCGGATCGGAAAGCGCCCCTGCAACTCGGGAATGAGGTCGCTCGGCTTGCTCAGATGGAAGGCGCCGCTCGCGATGAACAGCATGTGGTCGGTGCGCACCACGCCGTACTTGGTCGACACGGCCGTGCCCTCCACGAGCGGCAGCAGGTCGCGCTGCACGCCCTGGCGCGAGACGTCGGAGCCCTGCGCTTCGCTGCGCGTGGCGACCTTGTCGATCTCGTCGATGAACACGATGCCGTTCTGCTCGGCATTGGCGATGGCCTGCGTACGGATCTCGTCCTCGTTGACCAGCTTGGCGGCCTCCTCGTCGATCAGCAGGCGCATCGCCTCGGCGATCTTCAGCTTGCGCGTCTTGCGCTTGCCGCCGCCGAGCTGGCCGAACATGCCGCGCAGTTGCTCGGTCATTTCCTCCATGCCGGCCGGGCCCATGATCTCCAGCGGCGCACGCGTTTCGGCGAGGTCGAGCTCGATTTCCTTGTCGTCGAGCTGGTGCTCGCGCAGCTTCTTGCGGAAGGCCTGGCGCGTCGGATTGGGGCTGTCGAGTGCGGGCGCAGCACCGTCGACACCACGCGCCGGAGGCAGCAGCGCGTCGAGGATGCGCTCCTCGGCCGCGTCTTCGGCGCGGGCGCGCACCTTCACGCTTTCGGATTCGCGCGTCTGCTTGACGGCGATCTCGGCGAGGTCGCGAATGATCGAGTCGACGTCCTTGCCCACGTAGCCCACCTCGGTGAACTTGGTGGCCTCGACCTTGATGAACGGCGCGTCGGCCAGGCGGGCCAGGCGGCGGGCGATCTCGGTCTTGCCGACACCCGTCGGGCCGATCATGAGGATGTTCTTGGGCGTGATCTCGTGGCGCAGCTTCTCGTCGACCTTCTGGCGGCGCCAGCGGTTGCGCAGCGCAATGGCCACGGCGCGCTTGGCGGCGGGCTGGCCGACGATGTGATTGTCCAGCTCGGAGACGATTTCCTGGGGGGTCATGGACATGGTCAGAGCGCTTCCACCGTGTGGTTCATGTTCGTGTAAATGCAGATTTCTCCGGCGATCGCCAGCGATTTGCGCACGATCTGCTCGGCCGAGAGCTCGGTGTTGTCGATCAGCGCCTTGGCCGCCGACTGGGCGTAGGCACCGCCCGAACCGATGGCGATCACGCCGTCTTCAGGCTCCAACACGTCGCCATTGCCGGTGATGATGAGCGAAGTCGTGGCGTCGGCCACGGCCAGCATGGCCTCGAGCTTGCGCAGCACGCGGTCGGTGCGCCAGTCCTTGGTGAGCTCGACCGCGGCACGGGTCAGGTGGCCCTGGTGCTTCTCGAGCTTGGCCTCGAAACGCTCGAAGAGCGTGAAGGCATCGGCCGTGGCGCCGGCGAACCCCGCCAGGACCTTGCCGTGATAGAGCCGCCGCACCTTGCGCGCCGTACCCTTGATGACGATGTTGCCGAGAGTGACCTGCCCGTCCCCGCCAATGGCGACCTGATCGCCTTGGGGGGTCTTGCGGCGCACGCTCACGATGGTGGTGCCGTGAAACTGTTCCATCGCAGCCATCTGGGGATGGGCCCCGCCAATGCAACCCTTGCGGTCGGACAAACTGCTGGCGGAAAACACGGCCGCGCAGGGGCCGTGGAACCCCTGTGACGGGGTCAGTTCTTGCGGACGGCGACCGTGGCGTGGTCGGTGATGCCGATCAGCCCGAACAGCGCGGCAATCAACCGGTGCGCATCGACGAACTGCACCCGTTCGCCGTTCGCGTCGCGCTCGCGGACCCAGCTCAGCAGCGTGCCGGCCGCCGTCAGGTCCATGCGCAGCAGGGCCGCGCATGAGATGACCGGCGCCGTCGTGTGGCGCAGGTCGTGGTCCAGGCGTTGCCAGCACGACAGCGAGTCGCCGCGCAGGTCGCCCGCCAGCGCGGCAAAGCCGCTGTCGGTGGACGGGAAGCTCTCGGAATCGCCCCCGACCGACAGCAGCGACCAGACCGAGCTCGGCCGGCTCGCCGGCGGCGCGGCCAGCGAGGTGCACTCGCCCTTCGGGTCCTGCCAGGACGGCGGCGACACCTCGTAGGTGATGCAGTAGTTGAGCGCCACCAGCTCGAAGTCGTCGGGCAGATGCATCATGCGCAGCGCCGCCAGGCGCAGCTGCCACCAGGCGTCGTCGGGATGGCGCTCGTTGTTGGGCGTGGCCGCGGCCAGTACGGCCATGAGCTGCGAGGCGCCGAAGAAGCGCAGCTGCACCGGCGAATCGGACCAGTGCGCGAACAGGATGCGCAGCGGCGCGGCGGCCGGCGGATCGATCTCGGTGAGCGCGCGCCAGTCGAGCGTCCAGACCATGCCGGCCTGCGAGAGCGCGCGCGTGAGCGCCATGAGCCCCTCGCGCGTCAGGTGCGCGGGGCTGGCCCAGTCGGCGGCGCCGGTGGTGTCGGAGGCCGCTTCGGCGTCTTCGCTGACGGTGACGGCCTTCACGCTGCGCGCGAGTTCGTCGAGCGAAACCCAGTCGGGCCCCATGCGCTTCATGCGCTGCGCGTAGCGCATGCGGGCGGCCGCGAACTTGGCGGCGTCGCCGGTGGCGCGGTACAGGTCGAACAGCGCGCGCCAGCGGGCGTCGTCGCGCTCCAGCGTGACGGCTGCGGCAGTGTCGTCGGTGGAGAACGCACTTTCGGCGGCCAGCGCCTGCAGCAGGATGGCTTCGGCGCCGGTGTCGTCACCGTGCGCGAAGCGGATCACCGCTTCTTCGAGCGCGCCGTCATGCGCGAGCCGGGACGGCTGCGGCGCGGGGACAGCTGCGGTGGCAGCAACCTCTGGCGCTGCGGCCACGGGCGCAGAAGCAGCCGGCTCAGCCGGCAACTGGTCGCCGCCACTGTCGACCGGCGGCAGCGTTTCAGCGCCCGCGTCGGGCGGCGGATTGACCAGCGTCTCCCCGTTCGGCCCGCGGCCCTTCCACCACTGCTGCGACATCTGCTCTTCGATCTCGTCGATCTTCTTGAGCGTGAGTGCGCGGCCTTCGGATTTTTCGGAGGTGCTGTTGAGATTGAACGACGACGGCGTGACCGTCGCCTCGAAGGCATGGGCCGCCGCCTCGCGCTGGCGCAGCTTGCGCAGCATGTCGAACTCGCGGCGGCGCACGAAGTCGTTGCGCTGGCGTCGCTCGATCATTTCCTTCAGCATCTCGCGGCTGTAGGTCTGCTCGGGCAGCGACGAGTCGGAGGACGGGGTGTCCAGCTCCGACCAGTCTTTCAGGGGATTTCGAACGAACTTGGCCACCTTCGAGAAAAGGCGGCCTGACTCTTCCTTTGGCATTCAGAGAAGGTTATCGAAAGCGCGGGTTCCGTTCTACCGTGCTGCCGTTCAATCCCCGAACATTTTCTGCTTCAGCTCGCGGCGCTGCTGCGCTTCGAGCGAGAGCGTGGCGGTCGGGCGGGCCAGCAGGCGGCCGACGCCGATGGGCTCGCCGGTCTCGTCGCAGTAGCCGTAGTCGCCGGCGTCGATGCGCTGGATCGACTGCTCGATCTTCTTGAGCAGCTTGCGTTCGCGGTCGCGCGTGCGCAGCTCGAGCGCGTGCTCTTCCTCGATGGTGGCGCGGTCGGCCGGGTCGGGCACGACCACGGTGTCTTCGCGCAGGTGCTCGGTGGTTTCACCGGCGTTCTCGAGGATGCCGCGCTTGAGTTCTTCGAGCTTCAGGCGGAAGAACGCCATCTGCTTGTCGTTCATGTACTCGTCGTCGGGCATCGCGATGACCTCGGCGTCGCTCAGCTCGGCGGGCGTCTTGGTCTTCCAGTTGTTGGCCAGCTTCGGGTCTTTCTTGACGGCCAAGGGCGGCGGCGGCACCAGCGCGGTGGAAGGCGCCTGCGAGAAGCTGGATTTGGCGGCGGTCGAGGCCACGGATTGCGGCATCGAGGGCACGGTCAGTTGCGACAGCCGGGACACGCGGCCACCACGCGCAGCGGGAGCGGGCGTAGCGGGGATCGAGGGTGTCGCCGGGGCGGAAGAAGAGGCGGCAGCCGTTTTTTTCATGGGGGTCGGGGGAGCAGAAAGGGCGGCCGCAGGACGGCCGACCGGTTGGGATGACGTAGGCGCCGCGCCCGCGGACTTGGTTGCGGGCTTGGCGGACTTCTTGGCAGCCGCGGTCCCGGTCTTGGCCGGGGTTGCCGCAGGCTTCTTGGCAGCGCTTTTCTCTTTCGCGGCAGAGGCAGCAGCAGCGGTGGCAGAAACCTTCTTCGTCGCGGGTACAGCCTTCACAGCCGTCGCCTTCTTTGCGGCGGGCTTGGTGGCTGGCGTGGCCTTGGCGGCGGGTTTCTTCACGGTGACTGGCTCCTTGTACGAACTGGAACGCGCTTTCACTGGGTGTCTCCTCCCAAGGGAACCGTTGCGGGTGTCAGGCCGCGTCGGCTCACGTTGTCGGGGGCGTCCTCAAGTGGTGAACCCCGGGGTTATACCCCCGAAAGCCCGCCAAAAACCCTTGGCGCCCCGTGCCGTAAGTCATATCTCGCCCCTGTGGACAAAGCATGGCTCCCGGAACAGGCGCGCGATTGTATAGAGAACTCGAAACGCAAGGCCATCGGGTGACGCACTGCCCTGCTCCGTTAGCATCGCCCGGCGCCGCCACAGGGGGTGGCGCAGGCACGCCGCGGGTCGGGGAGACACCGCGGCGGCCCTTCAAACAACCGATCGGAAAATAATCTTGAGCAAAAAAGCAGTATTGGGAGTCCTGGCCGCGGCCATCGCCGTCGCCTACGGCGGCAGCACCTGGTGGGCCGGCACGCAAATCAAATCGAGCTACGACGTCGCCCTGGGCGAACTGCCCAAGCAGACCGCGCTGGTGCGCGTGATCGAGCGCAGCTACGAGCGCAACTTCTTCGGCGCCGTGAGCACCGTGACGCTCGAACTGGGTTGCCCGGCCGAAGCCGAAGCCGCCACCGCCCCTGCCGCGTCGGCACCCGCCGCCGCGCCGGCCGCCGCCACGACCGACGTCGCCGAGGCCGCGACCGAAGGCGACGAAGAAGAACCCGCCGAAGACGACAGCGACGCCGCGGCCACCCCGCCCAAGCCGGTGCGCATCACCATCCGCGACACCATCCGCCACGGCCCGATCGCCGGCGCCACGCTGGCCGCGGCCGTCATCGACAGCGAACTGGTGCTCGACGCCAAGGCGCAGGCCGAGGCCGAGAAGCTGTTCGGCAAGGCCAAGCCGCTGACCGCGCGCACCCAGGTCGGCTTCGGCGGCGGCTTCACCAGCGACTTCACCGTCGCGCCCGCCAAGCTGGCCGAAGAAGGCAAGGGCGAGTTCGCCTGGCAAGGTGCACAAGCCCGCCTGGACATGAACGCGGCCCGCACCCACGTGCGCTATGACATGACGATGCCCGGCCTGGACGTCAGCACCGCCTCCAAGGGCGTGCAGCTGAAGATGGGCAAGTTCACCGCCAAGGCCGACATGGACGGCAGCGCCGGCTGGATGCTGGCCACCGGCAAGTCCGAAGGCCGCCTCGACAGCTTCGAGCTGAACGCGCCCAAGGGACTGGGCCTGGGCGCGGGCACCGAGGCCGCCCCCGCCAAGGCGATCAAGGTGCTGCTGCAAAGCATCGACCTGACCGGCGAAGCCACCATCAAGGACGGCCTGTACGCCTCCGAAGGTGCCTTCAAGGGCAAGGGCAAGGTCAACGAGACCGCCATCGACAAGTTCGAGATCGCCAGCAGCGCGCGCCGCATCCAGGCGGCCGGCTACAAGAAGCTGGCCGACGCCTGGCTGCAATCGACCGCCGGTGCCGGCTGCGGCCAGCGCAGCAAGGCCCAGAAGGACGCGATGCAGGCGCTGGTCGAACAGCTGGCGCCCGACCTCAAGGCCATGGCCAAGCACAGCCCCGAAGCCGGCCTGGACCGCATGCTGGTCGAGATCGGCGGCCACAGCGCCGAGCTCAGCTACTCGGTGGCCCTCGCCGGCGTGACCGACGAAGACCTGCAGCTGCCCGGCAACGCGCTGGTGCTCAAGCGCGGCGTGCTCAAGGCCAACGCGCGCCTGCCCGTGAAGTGGATCGAGAAGCTGGCCGAAACCGGCGCCGAGAGCGGCCGCACGCCGCCGCCTGAAATGCTCGCGGGCCTGATCGAACAGGGCGAAGCCAACGGCTACGTGAAGCGCACGGGCGACGACCTGGTCAGCCAGGTCGAGTTCAGCGAAGGCCAGCTCAAGCTCCTGGGCAAGCCGATGGGGAATTTCGGCAAGTAAGCACGGCCCGCCCCATGAAAAACGGCGCTGACCGCAAGGCCAGCGCCGTTTTTATTTGTTTGTCCGGCTCAGGCGAGCGTGCTCAGACCAGGCACTGCTCCAGCCCCTGCTCCAGGATCTCGCGCGGCAGCTCGATGCCGATGAACACCATGCGGCTCTGGCGTGCCTCGTCCTTGCCCCACTCCGGGCCCAGGTCGCTGCCCATGAGCTGGTGCACGCCCTGGAAGATCACCTTGCGCTCGGTGCCCTTCATGTTCAGCACGCCCTTGTAGCGCAGCATGCGCGGGCCGTAGATGTTCACGATGGCGCCCAGGAAGTCTTCCAGCTTGGCCGGGTCGAAGGCGCGGTCGGCCTTGTAGACGAAGCTCTTCACGTCGTCGTCCGTGTGGTGATGGTGGCCGTGGCCCTCGTGCTTGTGCGAGGGGTGGTCGCACGCCTCGCCATGCGCGTGGTCATGGTCGTGGTGATCGTGGTCGTCTTCCTTCAGGAAGTCGGGGTCGATGTCCAGCTTGGCGTTCAGGTTGAAACCGCGCAGGTCGAAGATGTCCTTCAGCGGCACGTCGCCGAAGTGCGCCTTCTGCTGCGGCGCGCGCGGGTTCATGTGCTTCAGACGGTGAATGAGCGCGTCGGTCTCTTCGGCCGACACCAGCTCGCTCTTGCTGATGAAGATCTGGTCGGCAAAGCCCACCTGGCGGCGCGCTTCCTGGCGGTCGTTGAGCTGCTGCGGCGCGTGCTTGGCATCGACCAGCGTCAGGATCGAGTCGAGCAGGTAGCTCTCGGCGATCTCGTCGTCCATGAAGAAGGTCTGCGCCACGGGGCCGGGGTCGGCCAGGCCGGTGGTCTCGATCACCACGCGGTCGAAGTCGAGCAGGCCCTGGCGCTTCTTGGCGGCCAGCAGCTGCAGCGCTTCGCGCAGGTCTTCGCGGATGGTGCAGCAGACGCAGCCGTTGCTCATCTGCACGATCTGCTCCTTCGACTCGGTCACGAGGATGTCGCTGTCGATGTTCTCTTCGCCGAACTCGTTCTCGATGACCGCGATCTTCTGGCCATGGGCCTCGGTCAGGATGCGCTTGAGCAGCGTGGTTTTGCCCGAGCCGAGAAAGCCGGTCAGGATGGTCGCGGGAATGAGGGCCATGGAAAAGTGCTCCGGAAACGGAAAACAGAAAAAGGCGGGGGATTGGCGGGCAGTTTAGCCAATGCCACTGAGTTGCGTTGCCGACGGGGTCAAGCCCCCGTTCACAGCGGCTTTCTCACCACCACCAGCCCCTTCAGGTACTCCCCTTCCGGGAACTCGATGGTCATCGGGTGGTCGGGCGCGGCGCCCAGGCGTTCGGCGATGTAACCGTCCACGCCGGCGTCCAGCCCGGCCGAGGCCACGATCTTGTGGAACAGGTCGGCGCTGATGCCGCCCGAGCAGGAAAAGGTGAGCAGCACGCCGCCCGGCTCCAGCAGCTTGAGCGCCAGGCGGTTGATGTCCTTGTAGGCACGCGCGGCGCGCTCGGCGTGCGCCACCGTGGGCGCGAACTTCGGCGGGTCGAGCACGATGGCGTCGAAGGTGCGGCCCTGGTCGATGAACTCGCGCAGCACCGTGTTCACGTTGGCGTCGAGAAACTCCGTGACGATGCCCTGCCCTTCGAAGCCGTTGAGCGCCAGGTGCGCGCGCGCCCGCTCGAGCGCGGGCTGCGACGAATCGACCGACACCAGCGAAGCCCCCTCGAGCGCCCCGGCCGCCTTCAGGCCCGCGAGCGCCGCCACGGTGAAGCCACCCGTGTAGCAGAAGCAGTTGAGCACGCGCCGGAAGCGCCGGTGCTGCGCCAGCTCGGCAAAGCGCTGGCGGCTGTCGCGCTGGTCGAGGTAGAAGCCGGTCTTGTGGCCGGTGGCGATGTCCAGCGACAGCTGCCAGCCGTGCTCGCGGATGGTGATCTGGGTCTCGCCCTCGCCACGCAGCCAGCCCGTGACCGGCTTCAGGCCTTCGCGCTCGCGGCCGCTGGCGTCGGAGCGCTCATACAGCTTGGTAAGCCCCGTGGCCTTGAGCAGCGCATCGGCCAGCACGTCTTTCCAGCGCTCCACGCCGGCCGACAGAAACTGCGCCACCAGCGTGTCGCCGTAGCGGTCGACGATCAGCCCCGGCAGGCCGTCGGCCTCGCCGTGCACCAGCCGCACGCCGTCGCTCTGCAGGTCGAACAGGCCGCGCGCGTTCACCGCGCGCGTGCAGACCGTGGAAAAAAAAGCAGCGTCGATGCGCTGCTTCTCGTCAAAGCTCCAGGCCCGCGCCCGGATCTTGGAGGTGGGGCCGAAGGCCGCCCACGCGAGGAAGTGGCCGTCGTGCGACTCCACGCGCACCGTTTCCCCCGAGTCCGCGCCGCCGCGCGCAATGGCGGATTCGAAGACCCAGGGATGGCGGCGTTGGAGCGAGCGCTCCTTGCCCGGCTTGAGGCGGAGGGTTTTCATGGGAGATGAATGAAAGAAAAAATGAAAGACGAAAGAAAACGATGCCGGCGACGGGTGGCGGCTACTTGCCGTCCTTGTCCGGCCGGGCCTTGGCGCGCGGATGCGCCGCGTCGTAGACCTTGGCCAGGTGCTGGAAGTCCAGCCGCGTGTAGACCTGCGTGGTCGCGATGTTGGCATGCCCCAGCAGCTCCTGCACTGCGCGCAGGTCGCTGCTCGACTGCAGCACGTGGCTCGCGAACGAGTGGCGCAGCATGTGCGGATGCACCGGCGCAGCCAGACCCGCCTTCAGGCTGCGCTCGCGCAGCAGCTTCCACACCGCCTGCGACGACATGCGCGCGCCGCGCGCGCTCACGAACAGCGCCGGCTCCTGGCGCTCGCCGCGCACCGCGAGCCAGTCGCGCAATGCCTCGGCCGCCTTGCTGCCCACGGGCACGCTGCGCCGCTTGCTGCCCTTGCCGAGCACGTGGGCTTCCATGGCATCGAGATCGACCCAGCCGAGCGCCGTGGCGCTGGCCTGGGCGTCGAGCCCGGTGAGTTCGCTCACGCGCAGGCCGCAGCCATAGAGCATTTCGACGATGGCGCCGTCGCGCGCTTCGGTCCAGGGG
The DNA here is from genome assembly GCF_059423605.1 of Variovorax sp. GW460-12-1-14-LB1. Taxonomy (NCBI): domain Bacteria; kingdom Pseudomonadati; phylum Pseudomonadota; class Betaproteobacteria; order Burkholderiales; family Comamonadaceae; genus Variovorax; species Variovorax sp. GW460-12-1-14-LB1. Next base: position 25,212 of record NZ_JBWKYF010000057.1, on the reverse strand, counting down.
TCGGCCTCGGGGTCGTACAGCTCGGCCAGGCGCACCGCGTCGTCCACGCCCAGCGCCTTCGGCAGCGGCCGGCCCGCCTTGGGCGCGTGCACGTCCTGCACCGGGTTGAAGCCGATCAGCCCTTCATGGCCGAGCCAGCGGTAGAAGCTGCGCCAGCACGACAGCACCAGCGCGATGCCGCGCGGCTCGCGCCCGGCGCTGTGCAGCTGCGCCATCCAGCGGCGGATGTGGGCCGTCTGCACGCGGTCCAGCGGCAGGTTGGCCTCGGCCGCGTGGTCGGTCAGCGCACGCAGGTGGAAGGCATACAGCTCGACCGTGCGCGGCGCGAGCCGACGTTCCACGCGCACGTGTTCGAGGTATTTGTCGATCCATTCCATGGTGTCGTCGTGCTCCGTGCGGCGCCCGAGCCCGTTAGCTAGAACAGATAGCCCAGCGATGCATTGTTCACGATGGCGGCGGGCTCACGCAATGCGCCCTTGAACAGCATGCCCCAGCGGCGCCAGCACGAGGTGGGCGCGGCGGCGTACTGCACGTCGAAGGCCTGGTCGAAGCCGCTGGCACGCACCAGGCGTTCGATGCGCCACAGGTGGTAGGGCTCCGACACGATGATCACGCTGCGCACGCCCTTGGCTTCGAGCACCGTGCGCGACAGCGACAGGTTGGCGCGCGTGGACGACGACACCGACTCCAGCACCATCGGCCCCGTGTAGCCCTCGGCCGTGGCGTGGTCGCGCATCACCTCGGCTTCGATGCGGCCGTCTTCCACGTCGACACCGCCCGAGAACACCAGCGTCTGCACCCGACCGGCGCGCGCCAGCACGATGCCCTGGTCGACCCGGCCCGTGAGGCAGGGATTGGGCTTGCCGTCGAGGTAGGCGCGGTTGCCCAGCACCAGCGCCACGTCGGCCGCGCGCGGCATCGGGCCGGCCAGGGCCGCCTCGGCACGCTGCCAGATCACGCCCGCGATGGCGGCGTAGGTGAGCACACCGGCCAGCAAGACCACGCACAGGCCGGTCAGCCAGGGCCGGCGTCGCCACCCGCTTCGCGCGGAACGGCTCAAGGGCGCAGCCGCGACAGCGCGCCCGACGACAGCTCGGCGATGCGCTCGAGAAAGTCCGTGCCCATTTCGGCGTTGAAGCGCTGCGCGTCCGGCGAGGCCAACACCAGCAGGCCGAAGGCCGGCGACTCGGCGTCGGGGCGCAGCGGAATCAGCGCGATCGACGCGGCGCCCTGCGGCTCGGGCAGCCAGTTGGCCGCCTCGAAGCCCGCGTTGAGCCCGCAGTACGGCGAAGTGAGCGAGGTGGCCAGCGCCTTCACGTCGTCGCTCACCCACTGGGCATAGGCTTCGTTCAGGTACTCGGTGCCGCAGTCCCACACCTTGATGGCCGTTTGCGGCACCAGGAACAGCGACTGCAGGTCGACCGCGATGCGGTACGGCAGGCTGCGCGGGTCGCGCGTGGTCAACAGGCCCTTGGTCCAGCGCTGCAGGCGGTCGGCGATGACGACGTTTTCGGTGCCGTGGCGCACCATGTCCATCAGGCGGTGCTCCAGCGCCTTGATCTTCTCGCGCAGCATCTCGGCCTGGCGCTCCTGCAGGCTCACGGCGCGGTTGCCGTGCGGGCTGGTGAGCTGCACCTGCGCCAGCAGCTGGGCGTGGCGCTCGAAGAAGTCGGGGGTGTTCGACAGGTAGTTCGCGATGTCGTCTTCGGTGATCGGGTTCATGGCGTTGTTGTCGTGGGTGAATTGGGTCATGGCTGTTCCGAAATGTCGGGCACGTCGATCTCGCCCTCGAACACCGTCGTGGCCGGTCCTGTCATGAGCACCGGCCGGCCGTCGCCCTGCCACTCGATCGTGAGAATGCCGCCGTGCGTCTGCACGTCGACGCGGGTGTCCAGCAGCCCCAGGCGGATGCCCGCCACCACCGCCGCGCAGGCGCCCGTGCCGCAGGCCAGCGTTTCGCCGGCGCCGCGCTCGAACACCCGCAGCTTGATGTGGGTGCGGTCGACCACCTGCATGAAACCGGCGTTCACGCGCTGCGGAAAACGCGGGTGGTGCTCGATCTGCGGGCCCTGCTCGGCCACCGGCGCGGTGTCGACGTTGTCGACCACCTGCACCGCGTGCGGGTTGCCCATGGACAGCACCGCTACCGAAACGATAGCGCTGCCGGCCCGGGTGCCCAGTGCGAGGTGCCATTTCTGCCAGGCGCCTTCGTGCTGCGGGTCGAGCCCGGCCGTGTCGAAGGGCACGCGCGCCGGCTCGAAGACCGGGGCGCCCATGTCGACCGTCACGCGGCCGTCGTCGCCCATGCGGGGTTCGATCACGCCGGCCAGCGTCTGCACGCGCACGTCTTTCTTCTCGGTCAGGCCGTGCTCGCTCACGAAGCGCATGAAGCAGCGCGCCCCGTTGCCGCACTGCTCCACCTCGCCGCCGTCGGCGTTGTGGATCACGTACTGGAAGTCGATGCCTGCGGCGGGCGACGGGCGCACCGTGAGGATCTGGTCGGCGCCGACGCCGAAATGGCGGTCGGCCAGGAAGCGGTACTGCGCGGCCGTGAGGCCCAGCGTGCCGCGCGTTTCGTCGAGCACGACGAAATCGTTGCCGGCTCCCTGCATCTTGGTAAAGCGGATTCGCATCGCCGGATTATCGCCACCGGCGGCGCCCTTCGCGCCGGAAGGGCCGCAGGGCGCGGCCCTTTCGACACACCCGGCCTCAGCCCTGGATGAACGCCAGCAGGTCGGCGTTCACCTGCGCCGCGTGCGTGGTGCAGGTGGCATGCGGCGCGCCGGCGTACAGCTTGAGCTGGCTGCCCTTGATCATTTCGGCCGCCAGCTTGCCCGTGGCCTCGAAGGGCACGACCTGGTCGTCGTCGCCGTGGATCACGAGCGTGGGCACGTCGATCTTCGCCATGTCGGGGCGGAAGTCGGTCTCGGAGAACGCCGTCACGCAGTCGATGGTGGCCTTGATCGAGGCCTGCAGCGCGATCTGCAGCGTCTGCTTGAACACGCCCTGCGACACCTTCGCGCCCGGGCGGTTGGTGCCGTAGAACAGCGTGCTGAAGTCGTCGATGAACTGCGCCCGGTCGGCGGCCAGCCCGGCGCGGATGCCCGCGAAGAGCGACGCCTCGGGGCCCACGGGATGGTCCGCGGTCTTCATGAACAGCGGCGTCACCGCGCTGATGAGCGCCAGCTTGGCCACGCGCGCGCTGCCCTTGCGCGCGATGTAGCGCGTGACGTCGCCGCCGCCCATCGAGAAGCCCGCCAGGATCACGTTTTTCAGGTCGAGCGTTTCGATCAGCTCGGCGATGTCGTCGGCGAAGGTGTCGTAGTCGTAGCCGGTCCAGGGCTGGCTGGAGCGGCCGAAACCGCGGCGGTCGAACGCGATGACGCGGTAGCCGCGCTCGGCAAAGAACAGCATCTGGGCGTCCCACATGTCGGCGCTCAGCGGCCAGCCGTGGCTGAAAAGAATCGGCTGGCCGCTGCCCCAGTCCTTGTAATAGAGCTCGGTGCCGTCGCGAAGGGTCAGTGTGGTCATGGTTTTTCCTTGAGATGGACGAAAGGGTGAAAGGGAAAGAGAAAGAATCCGCGCCGCTCAGAGCGCCAGGAAGTGATGCACCTCGGGCTTGCCCGGGCCGATGTGAAAGCGCAGCGCCTCGGCCTGCAGGTCGGCGTCGGCGTGCGACACGCGGTGGTGCTGGCGCAAGTGCTCGGCCCACGACTCCACGAGGAACCACTCCATCACGCGCTCGGCATCGGCCGTGTGCTCGTGCACGCCCCAGGCGTAGGCGCCGTCGCGGCGGCGCTCCAGCGACAGGCGCTTCATCGCATCGAGGAACGCCGGCCGGTCTTCCTTGCGGATGCGGTACTCGACCTGGATCATCACGGGCCCGCGGTCGTGCGCCACCGGCTCGGCCAGCAGCGGCTCGGGCCAGTGGTTCGAGGCCTGCAGGTCGGCCTCGCCGGCGGGCAGGCGCACGCGATGGAACACCAGCCCCATCACCACCAGCCCCACCGCGCCCGCCACCAGCGTGGCCGGCACGCCGATCTGCTGCGCGACCAGGCCCCAGCCCAGGCTGCCGGCGGCCATGGCGCCGTTGAACACCGTGAGGTACACGGCCAGCCCGCGCCCGCGCACCCAGTTCGGCAGGATCGACTGCGCCACCCCGTTGAGCGTGGTCAGCGCAATGATCCAGCCCAGCCCGAGCACGCCCAGCATCGGCACCGCCAGCCATTGCGGCGGCGCGAACACCAGCGCGCCCATCACCGCCGCCGTGAGCAGCGAGGCCAGCAGCAGCATGCCGTCGGCATCGAGCCGGGCACGCAGCCGCGGCATCACCAGCGCGCCGCCAATGGCGCCCGCGCCCACGGCGCCCAGCAGGATGCCGTAGAAGCTCGCCGTGCCGCCGAGCATCTGCCGCGCCACCAGCGGCAGCAGCGCCCACACCGAGCTCGCGAACAGGAAGAACACCGCCGCGCGCAGCAGCACCACGTGCAGCTCCTTGCTGGCCCGCGTGTAGCGCAGGCCGGCGCGGAAGGCGCCGAAGAAGTTCTCGGACAGCCCGCTGTCCACCGCCGCCGGGCGCTTCCACCACAAGAGCGCCGCGATCACGAACACGTAGCTCAGCACGTCCAGCCCGTAGGTGGCGGCCGCGCCGAAGCTCGCCAGGATCAGCCCGCCCGCCGCCGGCCCGATGGAGCGCGCGATGTTGATGCCCAGCGAGTTCAGCGCCACCGCGCCCTTGAGCTCGCTGCGCGGCACCAGCTCCGGCACGATCGACTGCCAGGTCGGCCCCATGAGCGCCGCGCCGATGCCGCCCACGAAGGTCAGCGCAATCAGGTACTCGACCGTGAGCGTGCCCGTGTGCGACAGCACCAGCAGCGTGCCGCTCACCGCGGCCAGCAGCACCTGCACGAAGATCAGGAAACGCCGGCGGTCGAGGATGTCCGACAGCACCCCCGCCGGAATCGCCAGCAGGAAGATCGGCAGCGTCGCCGCCGTCTGGATCAGCGCCACCGCCGTCGGGCTGGCCGACAGGTCGGTCACCAGCCACGAGCTGGCCACGTCGCGCATGAAGCTGCCGATGTTGCCCAGCACCGTGGCGGCCCACAGCACGGCGAAGACCGGCTGGCGCAGCGGCGCGAACGCGCTGGCGGCTTTGGCTTGGGGCTCAGTCATCGTGGCGCTCCTTGAGGTCGAGCCAGGCGACCAGCATGAAGCCGCCGACCAGGCCCAGGTGTTCGAAGAAGGAGTTGGCCGCCATGAAGCGTTCCTGCCCCAGCGGCATCTCCCAGAAACGCAGCGCGACGAAGGTCGCCATCAGCGTGAAGCCGCCCAGCGCGAGCGCGCCGAGCCAGCGCCAGAAGCCGGTGAGGATGAGCGCCGCGGCGCCCAGCTCCAGCACGATCACCGCCACGGCCAGCGGGCCGGCCGGCGCCAGGCCGAAGTGGTTCATCTCGGCGATGGCGGCGTTGAAATCCAGCGCCTTGTTCAGGCCGCCCTGCAGGTAGGCCGCGCACAGCAGCAGCAAGGCGATCCAGCGCACGGCGGGCGACAGGGTCCAGTGCATGGCCTTCATCACACCGCCCAGCAGGCGCAACCCAGCGCGCCCCAGAAGCTCTTCAGGTCGGCAATGGGCAGCTTGCTGCTCCAGGCCGTCGCATGGCTGTGGCCGTGCACGTTGCAGTCGTTGGCGCAGGCGCACGACATGGCCGCGTTGCGCATCACCTTCTGCAGCGGCGCGCCCTCTGCCGTGTCGGCCCAGCCGGCATAGCCGCCGAAGGTGCGCGCGGGCGACCAGTCGGGCATGGCGGGCGGCAGGCCGCCTTCGTCGTGCGCGGCGAACGGGCCGGCGCCGTAGACCACCTTGCCGCCCACCATCGTGAGCAGCGCCGTGGTGTCGGCAATCTCCGATTCGGCGCAGGCGAAGAAGTCGCGGTCAGGCACCACCAGGTCGGCCAGCTGGCCTTCCTGGATGCGGCCCTTCTTGCCCTCTTCGTTCGAGAACCAGGTGACGTTCTCGGTCCACATGCGCAGCGCGGCCTCGCGGTCCAGGCAGTTGCGCTGCGGGTACAGCTGCATGCCGCCCACCGTCTTGCCCGTGACCAGCCACGACAGCGACACCCACGGGTTGTACGAGGCCACGCGCGTCGCGTCGGTGCCGGCCGACACCTTCAGGCCGCGCTCCAGCATCTTCTTGACCGGCGGCGTGGCCTCGGCCGCGCCGGGGCCGTAGCGCTCGACGAAGTACTCGCCCTGGTAGGCCATGCGGTGCTGCACCGCCACGCCGCCGCCGAGCGCGGCGATGCGGTCCATCGACTTCTCGGAAATCGTCTCGGCATGGTCGAAGAACCAGTTCAGGCCGGCCAGCGGCGTGTCCTTGTTGACCTTCTCGAACACGTCGAGCGAGCGGCTGATGGTTTCGTCGTAGGTCGCGTGCATGCGCCACGGCCAGCGGTTCTGCGCCAGGATGCGCACCACGCCTTCGAGGTCGCCTTCCATTTCGGGCGCCATGTCGGGGCGCGGCTGGCGGAAGTCTTCGAAGTCGGCCGCCGAGAACACCAGCATCTCGCCCGCGCCGTTGTGGCGGAAGTAGTCGTCGCCCTGCTTGTACCTGGAGTTCGCGGTCCAGTTCAGGAAGTCGTCCTTCTCGGCCTTGGGCTTCTGCGTGAAGAGGTTGTAGGCCAGGCGGATCGTGAGCTGCCCGTCGTCGTGCAGCTTCTGGATCACTTCATAGTCGTCGGGGTAGTTCTGGTTGCCGCCGCCCGCGTCGATGGCGCCGGTCACGCCCAGGCGGTTGAGCTCGCGCATGAAATGGCGCGTGGAGTTGAGCTGGTAGTCGAAGGGCAGCTTCGGCCCCTTGGCCAGCGTGGCGTACAGGATGGCCGCGTTCGGCTTGGCCAGCAGCAGGCCCGTGGGGTTGCCGGCGCTGTCGCGCACGATCTCGCCGCCGGGCGGCGCGGGCGTGTCCTTGGTGTAGCCCACGGCGCGCAGCGCGGCGCCATTGAGCAGCGCGCGGTCGTACAGGTGCAGGATGAACACCGGCGTGTCGGGCGCCACCGCGTTCAGCTCGGCCAGGGTCGGCAGGCGCTTCTCGACGAACTGGTGCTCGGTGAAACCGCCCACCACGCGCACCCACTGCGGCGCGGGCGTGATCGCCACCTGGCGCTTGAGCATGCCCATGGCATCGGCCAGGCTCTTCACGCCGTCCCAGCGCAGCTCCATGTTGTAGTTCAGGCCGCCGCGAATGATGTGCAGGTGGTTGTCGATGAGGCCCGGCAGCACGCGCTGGCCTTGCAGGTCGATCACGCGGGTCTGGCTGCCGGCCAGCGGCAGCACGTCTTCGGCGCGGCCCACGCGGATGAAGCGGCCGTCCTTGATGGCCACCGCGTCGGCCGTGGGGTTGGCACGGTCCAGCGTGGTGAAGCGGCCGTTGCGCAGGATGAGGTCGGGGGTCTGGGTGGTGGCCATGGTGGATGCGGGTGCGAGGGAGGTGGCTGCGAAGGCGCCGAGGGCGCCCAGGAAGTGGCGGCGTTGCGGGTCGGGGGCGTTCATGCGTCGCTCCGCTCGGACGGACGGCTGCCGGCGGCGTCGGTCTTCACCGCCCCGGGCTGCGCGCAGGTCGGCAGCTCGCCGAACACGTGCGGCTTGACCTGGTCATGCAGCCACGAGGCGGCGGCTGGCCGGTCGAACACCTGCCGCACCAGCGGCGGGATCTGCTCGCCGAGCAGGATGCCCAAGAGGCCCACCAGGGCGATCACCGGCGGCGCCGGCGAGCGCACCTGGAAGAGCGCGTAGATCACGCCGACCAGCAGGCCGAGCGCGAGGGAAACGACATAGGTCTTCATGGTCGGTCGGCCTTCCGGGTGCGCTGCGCTCAACCCTCGTGGGCGTCGAACATCGTCTTGGCGTACGTCACGCCCAGACCGTAGGCGCCGCCCACCTTCTTCGCAATACCGGTCGTCAACTCGTAGGTGTCGCCACGCGCCCAGTCGCGCTGCAGCTCGAGCAGGTACTGCAGCGAGGTCATCGGCTGCGCGCCGGCCTGCACCATGCGCTCCATCGCGCGGTTGTGCGCCTCGGTGGACACGTCGCCGCAGGCGTCGGCAATCACGTACACCTCGAAGCCCTGGTCCAGCGCCGACAGCGCCGGGCCCACGATGCACACGCTGGTCCACAGGCCCGCCAGCACGATGCGCGGCTTGCCGATGGCGTTCACGCGCTCGATCACGGCGGCGTCTTCCCAGGTGTTCATCGAGGTGCGGTCGAGCATCTTCTGGCCGGGGAAGGCGTCGGTGATCTCGCTGAACATCGGGCCCGAAAAGCTCTTCTCGGCCACGGTCGTGAGGATGGTCGACACCTTGAAGCCCGCCGCCGCCTGCGCCACCAGCGCGGCGTTGTTGCGCAGGTTCACGGCGTCGATGGAATGCGTGGCAAAGGCCATCTGCGACTGGAAGTCGATCATCACCAGCGTGTGGTCGGTGGGGGTGAGCAGCTTGGCGCCGGCGGTGGGGGTGGCTTGGACGGTCATGAAAGGCTCCTTCGGCAAAGTTGGGTGCGTGGATATTCGATTCGATTCACAATCGCTTTCGGAGGGAATCTCCTTGGCGTGGGCTGAATCATCCGGTGCGCGCAGGGCCTCATCGACGAAACTTTTCACCATCAATGATCGAAGTTTTCGATCATTCCTTTTTGCTGCGAGGAACGCCCCGTGCTCAAGCTCACCCTGGAAGCCATCGAGGTCGTCGACGCCATCGCGCGCCACGGCTCCTTTGCCGCCGCCGCCGCGCGGCTGAACAAGGTGCCCTCCACCATCTCCTACGCCGTGGGCAAGCTCGAAGAGCAGCTGGGCATGCTGCTGTTCGAGCGCAACGGCCCGCGCGTGACCCTCACCGCCGCCGGCGAAGAAATGCTCAAGGAAGGCCGCTGGCTGCTCGGCGCCGCGAGCGACCTCGAATCGCGCATGCGGCAGATTGCCACCGGCTATGAATCAGAGCTGCGGCTGGTGCACGACTCGCTCATTCCCACGCAGGCCTTCATGGACGACATCCGCGCCTTCGAAGACCTGCGCTGCGGCACGCGGCTGCGCATCGGCTGCGAGGCGCTCACCGGCAGCTGGGAGGCGCTGCGCGAGGGCCGCGCCGACATCGTCGTGGCCGCGGGCGAAGGCCCGGCCGGCGGCGGCCACCAGGCCGTGGCCGTGGGCAGCCTGGCGTTCGCCTTCTGCGTCGCGCCCACCCACCCGCTCACGCGGCTGAAGCGCCCCGTGCAGCGCGGCGACCTCATCGACTGCAACGCCATCGTCGTCGGCGACACCGCGCGCACCCTGTCGGACCGCACCGTGGGCCTCATGGCCGGCCAGCCGCGCATCACCGTGCCGTCGATGGCCGCCAAGGTCGCCTGCCAGGTCGCCGGGCTGGGCCACGGCTTTCTGCCGCGTGCCTGCATCACCGACGAGCTGGCGCGCGGCACGCTGGTCGAACTGCCGACCGAGGAACCGCGCGCACCCGAAGCCTTCTGGCTCGCGTGGAAGACTGGCGCGCAGGGCCAGGCGCTGCGCTGGTGGCGCGAGCAGCTGCACCGCACGCTCGTGCCCGCGCTGCTGCCGCGTTCGTTCCTCTGAAGAAAAAAAGAGAGCTTGTCGCTCAGCCGCCGGCGCGCAGCTTGTCCAGCGCCCGGTCGAGAAACGCCAACCGGTCTTGTCCCCAGAAGCGCTCGCCGTTCAGGATGAACGTGGGCGCGCCGAACACGCCCGCTTCCACCGCGTCGGCGCTGTTGGCGCGGTACACGGCCAGCACCTCGGCCGACTGCTCCAGCGCCTGCAGCGCCGCGCCGTCGTAGCCGTTTTCATCGGCGATCGCGATGCGCACCGCGGCCTGCGCCGTGTCGCGCTCCTCGGCCCACAGCGCGCGCAGCAGCGCGTGCGACAGCGGCTGCGCGTCCAGGCCCTGCAGCTGGGCGGCGATCACCATCCAGCCGGGGTACTTGTTCCAGTTGGGGTCGGTCGGCGCGCCCTTCGGGTAGTGCGCGGGCTCCAGGTTCATCGGCATGCCGAGGTAATCGCGCCAGCGCGACAGCTCCAGCGCGTGGTACGTGCGACGCGGCTCGGGGCGCGTCTTCAGCGGAATGCCGCCGGTCTGCGGCACCACCGCCTGGAAGTCGTACGGCTTGAGCGTGAGCTGCACATGGTGGCGGCGCACGATGTCTTGCAGTTGAGGGCCGCCGAGGTAGGCCCAGGGCGAGGAAAGGCTGTAGTAGCAGTCGATGGCGATCATGCGGGGATTATCTTCAGCCCCCGGCCGGCGCGCCGCGCGCCACGGCCATACACCTCGCAACGCACCGCCTCGCGAACGCGGTGAAACTACGCCCCTTGCGCGTTGTGCATCGGCCGGGCCCGGCCCTTGCGATGCCACGCCGCCACTTTCCCGGGAGCCCTGATTTGCAGAAGAACACCCAAGCCAAGATTGCCCGCATTGCCCTGTCGGCCTCGGCCGCCGCCATTGGCAGCCTGGCCGCCTACTGGACCCTGCTCGCCACGCGCCAGGGCCACATTCTTTTCAACGCCCGCAAGCTGCCCGTGGTGCATCTGTCGGACGATTTCTCGACCTACTCGCACCCCGTGCCGGGCGGCATGGTGCGCGGCTACGTCTACCACCCGCAGGGCGAAGACGCGCTGCAGGACCTGTTCATCTACTTCGCCGGCCGCGGCGAAGACGTGCGCGCCACTGCGCAGATGCTGCACTGGCTGCCCGAGGGCTTCGGCTTTGCGGCCCTCAACTACCGGGGCGTGGCCGACTCGCAGGGCGCGCCGTCTGAAATCGCCTCCGTGGCCGACGCCGCCCAGTTCGCCAGCCACCTGCGCCGCGCCTTTCCGCAGGCACGGCTGCACGTGGTGGGCCGCAGCCTGGGCACCGGCGTGGCCATCCAGCTCGTGGCGCGGCAGGAGTTTGCGAGCCTGCAGCTCATCACCCCCTACGACTCGCTGCTCGAAGTCGCCAAGAAGCGCTTTCCGCTCGTGCCGCTGTCGCTGTTGCTGCGCCACCGCTTCAACTCCATCGAGCACAGCAAGGAAGTCGCCGCCAAGACCCAGGTGCTGCTCGCCGCGAAGGACGACGTGGTGCCCCACGAACGCTCCGAAAAACTCATCGCCGCCTGGCCCACGCCCGTGAGCGTGCAGACCGTGTCGAACTCGGACCACCACAACATCACCGGGCTCGAAGAGACCTGGCTGATGCTGGTGGACTTTGCGTTGACGGCGGTGTTGCCGGAGACGAAGGCGGCGTAAGGGGCGCAAGCGGCCAGGGCTTTTTCAAAGCTCCCGGCAATAGCTGCTGACAGGCTCCCGCGCCAACTCCCCCGCCAGCGCATCCCAGGCCCCCGACGCCACCGCGCCCGCGATGTGTGCCTGATGGTGTGCCTGCGACGCCCACGATTCGACCAGCGTGAAAACGCAGTCGTTGTCGCTGCGCCCGAACAGCCGCACGCTCCGGCACCCATCCGCCGATGGCAGCGACTGCTTGACCTGGTTCATGAGTTCCGCGAACGCAGACGCGCGCTCGGGCTTGGCTTCGAAAGTGATGATGACGTTGATCGGGTCCATGGACATTTCTTCTTCGCGTGGGCTTGTGGATTCAATGAATGAATGAAAAGAGAGAGCAGGCAGGTTAGCCAGCCCCCTCCCCCGCGCCTAGGCACGAAGCTGCGAAGAAATTGACCATGGCTGCGAAGGACGCACGCAGCCGTGCCGGGGTCACCCCGGCATCAGGCCGCCTGCATGCGCCGCACGTACTCCGCAGGCGTCGTCTCGAACCGTCTGCGAAACGCGCGGTTGAAATGCGCCGCACTCTCGAACCCCACCTTGGCAGCCGCATCGCCGGGGCGCAGCCCGGCGCCCAGCATCAGCGAGCGCGCCTCTTCCAGGCGCAGGTCGCGAATGCAACGCATCGGCGTGACGCCGGCCACCTCGCGAAAGCTGTGCGCGAAGTGCGAAGGGCTCATGTGGACGTGGCTCGCGATCTCGGCCACCGACAGCGGCCGGCCCAGATGGCGGCGCATGAAGGCGATGGCCGTCTGTATGCGGGCGCCGGCCTTGGTGACGGCGCCCGCGCTGCGGATGGCGGCGGCGGCCTCGGAGCGCAGCAGCCGCAGCACGATTTCCTCGACGGCCAGCGGCGCGAGCGTGCGGCGGTCCACCGGGTCATCGGCCGCCAGCAGCAGGCGGGCGAAGGCCTCGACCACCTCCGGCCCCACCGGGGCCGTGAAGTGCTCGCGCACGCGGGCGGGCTCGGCCGGCCGTGCGCCACCGCCTTCGGCCAGTGCGAGGACCGACTTGACCAGCACGTCGGGCGGCAGGTCCAGGTGAATGGCCAGGTACGGCGCCGCGGCGCTCGCCCCGACGACGGTGCCGAGGCACGCGACCTCGGCCCCGAGCACCAGGCACTGCGTGGCGCCGTAGGCCAACGAACGGCCGCCGCCGAGGTGCGCGGTCTTGCGGCCCTGCAAGACCACCACCACGCCCGGCGTGAGGCGCTGGGTTTTCTCGTAGCGGATCGGGTGTGAAAAGCGGTAGCAGCGCAGGCCCGGGTACAGCGCGTCGGTGCGGCCGTCCGCAGGGGTTCGCGCTGCGACCATGTCGCGCAGACGGGTCCAGGCCGCGGAAATGAAGGTGGCCTCTTCGAGTTTGTTGTTGTTGCTGTCGTCGGCGGCAATGGGCGCAACTGGCATCGGCTTTGTCGTGGGGAAGAGAGAACGCTGGAAAGCGAACGGGATGCGCAGCGTAGCCGGTCAGCACGCGCCCGTGAGCGTGCAGACCGTGTCGAACTCGGACCACCACAACATCACCGGGCTCGAAGAGACGTGGTTGATGCTGGTGGACTTTGCGTTGACGGCGGTGTTGCCGGAGACGAAGGCGGCTTGAGGGTTGCGGGCCGATCGTGAGGCAGAGGCTTCACGCCGGCCGCCGGGGGCTAGGCCGACTTGAGCGAGGGGTGCGCTTGCAGCGCATCGCGTACCGCGCCGGCTGTTGCGTTGACGATGGCGATGCGCGTCATCAACGCTTCGTTGAGCAGGCGCAGCAAGGCGCTCAGTTCGGTGCGGGTGGGGGCGAGCTCTTCGCTGTCGTTCAGGGCGCTGGTGTCTACGAGCTTTTCTAGCGCGGTGTAGGCGCGCATTACCGCGTTGAGGTTGTCGGCGTCGTCGCAGGCTTGCAGGGCGAGGTCGTCGAGGGAGGCGGAAGGAATGCGAGATTGCGCGCAGGCGCGAGCGGATTCAGCCATGAGATGGACTCCAAGTTGCGCAGAGGTTCATCAGGCTTCCAAACCCGGCCGCACCACCTAGCGCGACGAGGCGAAGTATATCTATCGACCATCGCAAACTCGTCGAAATTCCAGAGGGAAACCATATGTCTGCGATGTTCCCCCATCCGTCATGCAGAATAATTAGGTTTTCTTATTGAAAATATCGACTTGGAGGAGACAAGATGAATTCGAAGCGATCGGTTAAATTTTACGCAAACGCGACACGCGCTTGGAATGTGGCAGCTCAGGGCGAATCGATCAGCCCTTTGCTAATCTCCCCCTACATTACGTCCACCATCGCCCGTACGATTGGGCGAAGACACGTTGCATCGATATACACGCTATTCGATGCGGAGCTCTTCGCTAGAGGAGCGTCATCGCTCAGCACTTTGGAAGCATTAATAAAAGACGGCCACTCCGTTTATTTTTTACCAGACGTTCATGCGAAAGTAATGCTATTTGGCAATCAAATCGCAACAGTAGGAAGTCAAAATTTGACCAGGCGCGGAACAAAAAACAAAGAATCAACTGCCGCATTTAATGACAATCAAGAAATTCTCAAAATACGCTCCTTGACAGATTCTTGGCTCACCCTTGCAGAGCCAATCACGCTAGCGATGATTCTGGCCATGAAGCAGAAGCTCCCACCTATTCGACGAGCCTTTAAAAAGATCGATCAAGCGGCCTCATTTCTAACGGAAAACATATTAGCCGATGCTCGAACTCTTCGAACACGCACTCAGGTCGCTGCCACCTTTGAGCAACATCAACGTGCGATTCGAAGAATTCAAAATTCACTCGCACATACTCAAAGGCCAGCGGAGAGAATTTTTGCGCGGGTTCATCAATTTTCGGATGGAACAACTTCGCTGCTTCGTCTATTTGCACAAGACAGCTTCACTTCTTGGAGCTTTCCCAATCAGACAGTAAATCTCCATCGAATTACTCGATATCTATGCTTGCTGGAAAAGAATGGCGCTATCGGCTGGGCACGCGTAGGAGAGTCAAGAATTTCATTTATCAATGACCGCCTCAGAATTCAATTAGAGTTCGAAAAAAAAACTATGAAATTCTTTTCCTTGCCGACTGGAATGAGAAACGACTTTTCGCGAGAAACTTAGCAATCGAAGTATTCGATGAATCGGGCGTCAAATTTTGCGAACTCCACTGCTCCTTCGAAGTAAATAAATTGAGACTACTAGAAATCACATCCGAGCCAAACTCTCGTTTTTCGAAAATTATTTCCAATTTCCGAAAAAAATTCCCTGATCTATCCCAGGTACTTTTGAAACAAATGCTTCACCCATTTGATTACAAATTAGCCCTCTCCGGGAAACGTCCCCTGGAGTTTGTGGGAGCAGTTGGTCAGTGCATCAGTGTCGAACTAGTAAAAATGGCAAACTACAACTTCCTCGTCCTCCGCGAAGTTCAATAAAACAACCCCTCCAGTTTTAAAAAACTCACAAGGGAAATTGTTCTTCATAGAAATTCGAATGCACACCAATATCGCGTCAATCTCATTATAAAATACATTGATATTTGAAATTCTCATAAATTGGTACGCGTAATTACCTCCGGTTTCCCATCTCGAATCATGGAGTCGCCCCGACCTCCTTAAAGGCCTCAGAGTTAGCACGCAAGAATCCACGAACTATTGCTCTGCAGGCAACTATCTTCTGCCCTAACCCCCATTTATCCGCAAAGGTATCCACAAGACACTCCTCCTCATCCCAGAAGGAGTGCTCTCATGCCAATCGCCTTGCTCGCGCTGACCCTCAGCGCCTTCGCCATCGGAACGACCGAGTTCGTCATCGTTGGCCTCATTCCCACCGTCGCTGCCGATCTCGGCATCGGCCTTCCCTCGGCGGGCCTGCTGGTCAGCCTCTATGCGCTGGGCGTTGCCATCGGCGCGCCGGTGCTCACGGCCCTCACGGGCAAGCTGCCGCGCAAGGCGCTGCTGCTCGGGCTGATGGCCCTCTTCACGGTCGGCAACCTGCTGGCGTGGCAGGCGCCCAGCTATGAATCGCTGATTGCCGCCCGCGTGCTCACGGGGCTGGCGCACGGGGTGTTCTTCTCGATCGGCTCGACGATTGCCACCGGCCTGGTGCCGAAGGAAAAGGCGGCGAGCGCCATCGCGATCATGTTCACGGGCCTCACGGTGGCGCTGGTCACGGGCGTGCCGCTGGGCACGTTCATCGGGCAGCACTTCGGCTGGCGCGAGACCTTCCTGGCGGTGTCGGCGCTGGGCGTGGTCGCCTTCATCGGCAGCTGGATCTTCGTGCCGGGCAACATCCGCCACACGCCGCCGGCCTCGCTGGCGCAACAAGCGAAGGTGCTGGCCGAGCCGCGCCTGCTGCTGGTGTATGCCAAGACGGCCATCGGCTACGGCGGCTCGTTCATTCCGTTCACGTTCCTGGCGCCGATCCTCACCGACGTGTCGGGCTTCAGCGCCGGCGCGGTGGGCTGGGTGATGCTGGTGTACGGCATCTCGGTGGCGGTGGGCAACATCTGGGGCGGCAAGCTGGCCGACCGCATGGGTCCGATTCCGGCGCTGAAGATCATCTTTGCGCTGCTGGCGGCCGTGCTGCTGGTCTTCAACTTCGCGGCGCCGCACAAGTGGCTGGCGCTGGTGGCGGTGCTGATGTGGGGCGCAGTGGCGTTCGGCAACGTGCCGGGGCTGCAGGTGTACGTGGTGAAGCAGGCCGAACGCTTCACGCCGCAGGCGGTGGACGTGGCCTCGGGCCTGAACATCGCGGCCTTCAACCTGGGCATTGCGGGCGCGGCCTGGGCCGGCGGCCTGATCGTGACGCACCTCGGGCTGATGCACACGCCCTGGATCGGCGCACTCGTCGTGCTGGTCTCTCTGGCCCTCACGCAGTGGAGCGGCTCGCTCGACCGCCGTGCCGGCATTCCGGTGCGCGCCTCGGGGCCGGTGCCGGTCGGGCACTGAGCCCTCTTTCCTCTTCTCTTCTTTTTCTTTCTTTTCTTTCTTTGAACACAAGGAACACACACGCCATGACCACGAACAACCACACCCCCATTCCCGCCTTCGGCCTCGGCACCTTCCGCCTGCAGGGCCAGGTGGTGATCGACTCGGTGAAGAACGGCCTCGACCTGGGCTACCGCACGATCGACACGGCGCAGATCTACGGCAACGAAGCCGAGGTGGGCCAGGCCATTGCCGAAAGCGGCGTGGCGCGCAGCGACCTGTTCATCACCACCAAGATCTGGACCGACCACTACGCGAAGAGCAAGCTGGTGCCCAGCCTGAAAGACAGCCTCGCCAAGCTGCGCACCGACCATGTGGACCTGACGTTGATCCACTGGCCCTCGCCCGCCAACGCGGTGCCGGTGGCGGAGTTCATGGGCGCGCTGGCCGAGGCCAAGGCGCTGGGGCTCACGAAGCAGATCGGCGTGTCGAACTTCAACATCGCGCTGATGCAGGAGGCCATTGCGGCCGTGGGCGCACCGGCCATTGCCACGAACCAGATCGAGCTGCACC
The DNA here is from genome assembly GCF_059423605.1 of Variovorax sp. GW460-12-1-14-LB1. Taxonomy (NCBI): domain Bacteria; kingdom Pseudomonadati; phylum Pseudomonadota; class Betaproteobacteria; order Burkholderiales; family Comamonadaceae; genus Variovorax; species Variovorax sp. GW460-12-1-14-LB1. Next base: position 8,421 of record NZ_JBWKYF010000057.1, on the reverse strand, counting down.
CCTACCTGCAGAACCGCAAGGTGGCGGCCTTCGCGCAGAGCCAGGGCATCCGCATTACCTCGTACATGACGCTGGCCTACGGCAAGGTGCTGAACGACCCGGTGATCGGCGCCATTGCCACGGCGCACGGCGCCACGCCCGCGCAGGTGGTGCTGGCCTGGGCGATGCAGCTGGGCTACGCGGTGATTCCGTCGTCGACCAAGCGAGCGAACCTCGAAAGCAACCTGAAGGCGCAGCAACTGACGCTGACCGAGGCCGAGATGGCGCAGATCGCCGCGCTCGACCGGGGCGAGCGGCTGACCGACCCGCAAGGGCTGTCGCCGGCGTGGGATTGAGGCGCTGGCACGGGGCGTAGCGCCGCGCGGCAGAATGCAGTGACCCCTCGGGGCGCCTCCACAGGCGCCCTTTTTCTTCTGCTTCTTTTCGCTTGCCAGCCATGACCGACCTCCACACCCGCATCTCCGACAGCTTCAACGCACAGGGCCTGATGGCCACGCTCGGCGCGCGGCTGGTGCATGTGGGCGACGGCGAGGTGCACATCGAGATGCCGTTTGCAAAAGCGCTGTCGCAGCAGCGCGGCTATGTGCATGCGGGCGCGGTGACGAGCATCGTCGACAGCGCCTGCGGCTACGCGGGGCTCACGAAGGCGCCGCAGGGCTGCGACGTGGTGACGGCGGAGTTCAAGATCAACTTCATGCGGCCCGCGCTGGGCGAGCGCTTCCTGGCGGTGGGCCGGGTGCAAAGCTCGGGCAAGCTGCTCGCGGTGTGCACGGGCGAAGTGCGTGCCTTCGCGAAGGCGGGCGACACCGATTACAAGGTGGTGGCGATGATGCAGGCGACCATCGTGAACGTGCCGCAGTGAGCGAACGACACCCCGCTTCGCGCGGCTAGCAGCGCGGCGTGGTGGCTTCGCTCTGTTCTTGTTGTTGCTGCTGCTTCTGCTGCTCGGCGATCACCGCGCGGCACAGGGCCTGCAGTTCGGCCGCGACGATGTCAGGCGCCTTGCGCAGTTCGGCAATGTCGCGCTCGCCGACGCAGTGGCCTTCGAGGCGCACGTAGATGCGACTGAAGTTGCCCCCGAGCGCGCGTGCAATGTCGCGCAGGCAATCGGCCACGCTGGCAAAGCCGGTGTGGCTGTACGAGCTGGGCGGGATCACGCCCTTGGAGCGCGGCGCGCGCACGGAATACAGGTACGACGCGCCTTCAGACCGCAGCTCCACCACGGGCTGCAGACCGCGCTGAACGTCGCCGTTGCCTTGCTTTCCTTGCATGGGGCGGAGTGTAAATCTGGCGAAGGCAGAATCTGCCGACCAGGCCGAAGGCCGCTTCGCGAGGGGTGGCTCTTCTTCATTCTTGTCACGGCGACGCGCTCACATTGCAGCCGCCATTCACACTTTGATCCATGGCCAATCGCTCTTACCTCTACAGCCTCACCAACCGGCCCACGGCGTACACGGACCGCCCCGAAACGATCTCGGGCCTGTCCGAATGGAACTACGACATTCCGTTCATGTACCGGCTGCTGATGTCGGGCGATCCGCAGCTGTGCGCGTCGCTGATCTCCGACGGCCTCGACAGCGACGAGGGGGATGAGAAGGTCCGGCTGTACGCGATCAGCGGCCGCTTCGAGCCGGGCTTTGCGCGGGTGAAGCGGCTCATTGACATCATGCGGTACCTGGCGGCGCAGGCGCCGGTGCCTGCGCCCGCGCCCGCTGCCGCGCCCGTCGTGGCCGCGCCGAAAGCCACGTCGTTCGTCGACCGGCTCAAGGGCTGGTTCTCGCCGTCGGCCGCACCGAAGGCACCGCCTGCGGGTGTCGCACGCGCAGCGGCGACACCCGCGACGGGCTCGACGCAGCTGCCGGGCTGGCTGGACGAGACCCTGGCTTTTCTCGAAGCCCACCGCAACGAGCACCTGCTGCTGGAGACGGTCGAGCTCGACACCATGACCGAATCGGAAGAAGCCCCGCTGCGGGCCTGCGTCGAGAAGGAGCTCGCGCGCTGCCAGCAGGCCGGCGCCGCGCTCGATGCGCTGCCGCAAGACATCGCGGCGGCGGCGCAGGTGCTGCGCGAAGCCGGTGCGAAAAAGCAGACGGCCCCGCTCGATGCGTTCTTCGGGCTGCGCTTCGACGACGACTGCGACAGCACGCGCAGCCGCGCCACGGAATATCCGCTGGGGCTGCAGTGGTACGACGTGCTGTACTTCGGCCTGCCCAACCGCGCCGAGTTCGAAGCCGCAACGCGCGGCGACGCAGCGGCCGCGTAGCGTTTCAGTCGCCGCGCCGCGGCTCGGCCCATGCCGACAGGATGCGCACGGCTTCGGCGTCCATCTTCTGCTCGGCCGGCTGCGCACGCGCGGCCAGCGGTGCGCCGGCTTCGGTGCGCAGCACGTCGACGTCGATGGGGTGGCGCGCCGCCACGGTCACGCCTTTGAATGCGTCACCCGACTGCGCGAGCGTGGCCGCGTAGTACAGCTGGCCGATGCCCGCGATGTGCATGGCCGCCACGCACATGGCGCAGGGCTCGCACGAGGTGTAGAGCTCGCAGCCCGACAGGTCGACGGTGCCCAACCGGCGGCAGGCATCGCGAATGGCCTCGACCTCGCCATGCGAGGTGGGGTCGTGGTGCGCGACGGAGTGGTTGAAGCCCTCGCCCACCACCTCGCCGTTCTTGACGACGACGGCGCCAAAGGGCTCGGTGCCGGGTTCCTGGAGTGCACGGGCCGAAAGGGCCAGGGCGCGTTGCATGAAGTGTTCGTTGTACATGGGTCGAATCTCCTTGGGTCTCAGGCTTTGCGGGCCTGCTCGATGGGGGACGGCGCGGACGCGGCCTGCGCGCCGAACAGGCCCGCGGTGGCACTGGCGTAGCGGCGCGGATCGAAGCGCAGCACGGCGGGCAGCAGCAGCACGGTGACCGCGGCCAGGTAGGCCCAGGCCATGGTGAAGCCGCCGGTCTGCTCGCGCACCCAGCCGGTGACGAAGGGCGCGAGCGCCGCAATCATGAAGCCCACGCCCTGCATGAAGCCCGCGAGCGCGCCGGCCTGCGCGGGGTCGGGCCGGTGGTCGAGCGCGAGCACCATGCACAGCGAGAACGCACCGCCCAGGCCCGCGCCGAGCACGACGGCGATGACGGCCGCCGGCACGGGCAGCGCAAGCCCGAGCGCCGCAAAGCCCGCCAGCTGCGCGAGCAGCGCACCGACCAGCCAGCGCCGCAGGTCGCGCTGGCCGCCGCGCCGCGCGAGCGCCGGCAGTGTGAGCGCGCCGACGACCTGCGCCAACGTCATGAGCGCGAGCACGGCGCCGCCCTGCTGCGCCGTCCAGCCGCGCTCGGCATGGAAGTAATGCGGCAGCCACGCGACGAGGCTGGTGTAGCCGCCATTGATGAGGCCGAAGCACAGCGCCAGCAGCCACGCGCGGCGGTGGCCGAAGCAGCGCAGCCAGGCGCGGTCGAGCGAGGGGTCGGCAGTGCCTCGTGCAGATGACGGCGCGGACGGCAGCTGGCGCGCACCGCGCAGCCACGCCGCCAGCGCCACCACCGCGAGCACCGCCCACATGGCGAGGCCGGCGTGCCAGTCGAGTTGCGCATCGCCGCCCACGGCGCGCGCGAGCCACGGGCTGGCCATGGCGCCGAGCCCGCCGCCGCCCATGATGGCGGCCGAATAGAGCCCCGTCATGAGGCCCAGCCGCGCGGGGTAGGCCTGCTTGACCACGCCGGGCATGAGCGCCTGCACCAGCCCCACGCCCGCGCCCGCGAGCGCAGCGCTCCACAGCAGCGCCGCGGCGCCGCCCGCCACGTAGCGGCCGGCGCAGGCCAGCGCGATGGCGCCGAGCCCGAGCGCGATGCCGCCGCGCGCGCCCAGGCGCTGGCCCACGGCCGCGCCCGACAGCGACACCGCGCCCATCGCGAACATCGGCAGCACGGTGAGCAGCGCGACGGCATGGAAGCCGATGCCGGTGGCGGCGCGGATCGGTTCGAGCAAGGGGCTGCTCGACGTGAGAAAGGCGCGCAGGTTGAGCGCCACCAGCACGACCACGCAGGCGAAGAAGACCGGGCCCGCGCCGGTGCGCGGGTTGTCGGGTGCGGAGGATGCGGCGCGGCTCACGCGGGCACGGCGCCGGGCACGAGCGTGCCGTGTCGGGCGACCACGCGGCCGCCCGACACCACGAGCTTGCGCACGGGGCGGCCCACCACGGCCTGCGCGGGCGTTTGCGCGTCGACCAGCACGAGGTCGGCGCGGCAGCCCACGTCGAGCCCGTAGGCCGCGAAGCCGCAGCCGCGCGCGCCGGAATGGGTGACAGTGTCGAGTGCCACTTCGAGCTCGTCGTCGCGGCGCAGGTTGTAGCGCAGGCCGATGAGCATGGCGCGCTCGAGCATGTCGGGGTTGCCGTAGGGCGACCAGGTGTCGCGGATGCCGTCGTTGCCGCCGAGCACGGTGACGCCGGCGGCGCGGCACGCCATGAGCGGCGGCACGTTGCGCGAAGCCGGCGCGCTGGTGATGAGCACCACGCCGAGCTTGGCCATGCGCGCGAGCAGCACGTCGCGCTCGCGTTCGCTCACGTCGCCCAGGCAGAAGCCGTGGCTGATCGCGACCTGGCCCTGCATGCCCAGCGCCTCGGTGCGCTGCAGGATCAGATCGAGCGAGAAGGCGCCCATGGCGCCGGGCTCGTGCAGATGGATGTCGACGGGGCGCTGGTGCTTGTGGGCGATGCCGAACAGCACGTCGAGCGACTTCACGGGGTCGCCGTCGATGGCGCAGGGGTCGAGGCCGCCGAGCACGTCGGCGCCCAGGGCCAGCGACTGGTCGAGCAGCTCGGCGGTGCCGGCGCGCCCGAGCAGCCCAGACTGCGGAAACGCGACGACCTGGATCTGCTGCACCTCGCGCAACGTCTCGCGCGTGCGCAGCGTGCCTTCGAGGTGGCGCAGGCCGGCCTGGGTGTCGACGTCGACGTGCGTGCGCAGGCGCGTGGTGCCGAGCGCGAGAAAGGCCTTGGCCAGCACCAGCGACTGCGCGGCGGCGTCGTGCCCGCTGGCGTGGCGGAAGGCGCGCTCGTTCTCGATCTTGTCGGTGAGGTTCGTGCCGACCTCGTTGCGGTACCAGTCCATGCCCCACATCGTCTTGTCGAGGTGGGTGTGGCCTTCGACGAGGCCGGGCAGCAGCAAGGCGCCCTCGCCGTCTTCAATGGTGGCGCCGGCCGGTGCGGCCAGCGCCGCGCCGATCTCGGCAATGCGGCCGTCGTGCACGCGCACGTCGACAGGAGACGCACCCAGGGGGCGCACGTTGCGGATCAATAGCTGGGTCATTCGGTTTCGTTCGTGGGTCAGAGGCAAGAGAAGACCGGTCAGGCGGGTTGCGCCGCCACGGTGCGCGGCAGCACGCGCGGCGTGACGAGCGCCACCGCCACGAAGACCAGCGCGTTGACCGCCAGCGCCACCAGCCCGGTGTTGAGCGACTTGAAGACCACGGGCGCCGCCGGGAACAGCGTGCCGAGGTTCGCGCCGGTGGTCATCGTGAAGGCCAGCACCGCACCGCCCGCGAGGATGCCCGCAAAGGCCGCGTGCTTGCTGCCGAAGGGTTTCTTCATGAGGCTGAACAGCAGCGAGGGCAGCAGCTGCGTGAGCAGGCTCGACGCGAAGATGGCCACGGCCACGATGGTGGTGCCGCCGCGCAGCACGAAGTACACGGCCACCAGCGCGAACACGGGCAGCACGCCGCGCGCCACGCGCGAGACCTGTTTGTCGGTGGCGTGGGGCGCGAAGCCTTCCTTGTAGACGTTCTTGCCGATCACGGTGGAGGCCGTGAGCAAAATCATCGAGCCCGGCACCAGCGCGGTGAGCACGCCCGTGCCGCCGATCACGCCCACGAACCACGGGTCGAAGGTGTGCTTCACGAGGCCGAACAGGGCCAGGTCGACCTCGGAGCCCTTGAGCCCCGGCACCTGCAGGATGGCCGCGAAGCCCACCAGGAACAGGAAGGCGATGACCACCTGGTACAGCGGCATCAGGATGGTGTTGCGGCGCACCGCGCTCGCGCTGCGCGCGGCGTACACCGAGGTGAGGTTGAACGGGTACAGGTAGTAGCCCAGCGCCGTGAGCAGGATGGTCGAGTTGTACCAGGTGAGGTTCAGGCCCTCTTTCGGAAACTCGAAGAAGCTGGGGTTGGCCGCATGGATGGCGCTGAACATCGGCGTGACGCCGCCGTAGTAGTGCCAGGGCAGGTACACGCCCAGGAACACGGCGAGCACGAGGATCAGGATGTCCTTCACGATGGCGATGCTGGCCGAGCCGTGGATGCCCGAGAACAGGATGTAGCTGACCATCACGAGTGTGCCGATCCAGATCGCCACCTGCGGCGCGATGGAGCCGTACGAGGCCTCCGACACGATGATGCCCAGCCCGCGCAGCTGGATGGTGAGCAGCGCCACCATGCCCATGAGCGCCACGACGGACACCAGCACGCCGAGCGGGCGGCTGTCGTACTTGTGGGCGAAGAAGTCGGAGAACGACACCAGCTTGTGCGCGGTGGCGTAGCGCCAGATGGCCGGCAGCATCCAGAAGGCCATGAGGTAGGCCAGGCCGCCGTAGGCCAGGATGTAGAAGGCCGGCGAGCCCTTGCTGTACGACCAGCCGCTGGCGCCCAGGAAGGTGAAGGTCGAGAACGACTCGCCCGCCATGAGCAGGAACACCATGATCGTGCCCAGCCCGCGCCCGCCCAGCGCCCATTGCTCCAGGCTCATGGTGCGCCCGCGCCGCGCGAGCACGGCCAGGCCGAGGGCGCCGGCCACGAACAGCGCGATCACGCCGAGTGCGGCGTTCATCGCGCGTCTCCTGCGGCCTGGGCAGCCTGCGCGTCCTGCGCGTCGAGGTCGCCTTCGGCGCGGTCGATGACCACCATGACCAGCGAGGTCAGCACCAGCCAGCTCACGTTCCAGACCATCAGGAAGGGCATGCCGAGCACGAAGGTGGGCGCGACGGACGACAGCCATCCCCCGCTGAAGAAGGCGGCGACCGGCAGCAGGGCCAGCCATTTGGCGAGTTTCATGGGATGTCTCTGTGTGTTCGGGTGGTTGGAAATTCGATCTTCTTTTGGTTAACCATCTTATATATTTTGGTTAACCAAACGGCGCGAGTGGTACGGAGCCGGGCGGGCCGCGTCAATCCGGGGGCTTTCCCGGAGGTGGCGGGGTGCAGGCAATAATCCGCAGGCCCATGCCTGCCGCCACCCGCCGATCCGCCGCGCCCGCCCCTTCGACTGAACCCATCGAGTCCGCCGACGACGCGAACGTGGACGAGCGCGTCTACGCCGCCGTGTCCAAGGCGCTGCTCAGCGGCAAGCTGCGCCCCGGCACGCCGCTGCGCGAGCGCGCGCTGGCCGAGGCGCTGGGCTGCACGCGCGGCGCCGTGCGCAAGGTGCTGGCGCGGCTGGGCTCCGAGAAGCGGCTGGTGCTGGAGCACAACCGCGGCGCCTTCGTGCCCAACCCGTCGATCGACGACATGCGCGGCATCTACCGCGCACGCCGCATCGTGGAAGCCGGGCTGGTCGCCACGCTGTTCGGCCGGCTGGCGCGCGAGCAGGTGGCCGCGCTGCGCAAGCACGTGCAGGCGGAGCAGAAGGCGTTCAAGGAAGGCCGGCGCGAGGACGCGATCCGCCTGGCCGGCGACTTCCACCTGCTGCTGGCGCAGATGGCGGGCAGCGACGAGCTGCTGTCGTACATCCGGCGGCTGATTGCGAACACCGAGCTGTACAAGGCGCTGTACGACTCGGCCGAGGCCGCGAGCTGCGCGCCGCGTGAGCACGAACAGATCATCGAAGCGCTCATGGGCGACTCGCTCGACGCCGCGCTGGCCGTGGCGCTGGAGCACCTGGACGAGCTGGAGCAGCGCGTGATCGCGGGGGCGGCGGCGGAGCAGGAGGTCGACCTGGCGGCGCTGCTGAACGGCGCTGCGCCGGCGCGAAGCCACGGGCACGATCACTGAGGCTTTCGCGCCCACATTTCGTCCGCGAGCGAAGTGTCGAGGGGCCGGTCTCGCGAAGATCGGCGCACCATGCCAACGACCTCGCTCGCCGCCTCAGGCCGACCCCACGCCCCCGCCTTCGAATGGGCGCTGCTCGCGGTGCTCGCGACCTGCTGGGGCGCCTCGTACACCTTCATCAAGATCGGCGTGGCGACGATCCCGCCGGTCACGCTGATCGCGGCACGCACCCTGATCGCCGGGTTGCTGCTGCTCGCGGTGCTGCGCCTGCGCGGCGTGCGCTTGCCCAAAGACGGCGCGACATGGCGGCGCTTCGCGCTGCAGGCTGGCCTGAACAGCGTGCTGCCGTTCACGCTGATCGCGTGGGCCGAACGCAGCGTGGATGCGGGGCTGGCGACCATCCTCAACTCGACCTCGCCGATCTTCATCTTCCTGCTGGGATGGGGCCTGGGC
>NZ_JBWKYF010000056.1:0-44357 GCF_059423605.1 Variovorax sp. GW460-12-1-14-LB1 | reverse complement strand
GGATCAGGGCTCGCCCTTGTTTGAGCGAAGCGAGTTTGGGCGAGACCCCGCGAAACGTGAGCACCGCAGGTTGCCCGAAGCGAAGCGTAGGGACGCAGACAGCAGGGTCGCCTTTCTTTTGCCTACGTTTCTTTGGCGAAGCAAAGAAAAGTAGGTCGCCTGCCGGGGCGAGACCCGGCCTCGGGAAAAAAGACGATTCCAGGCCTATCAAGCCAACACCCACATCACGGTAGCGAGCGGCGGCACGCTGACCGAAATCGAATCTGCTTTCCCATGCCAGGCGGTGGGAGCGCTCTCGACAATCCCGTTTCCCACGCCGCTGCCGCCATACACCGAACCATCGGTGTTGATGATTTCGCGATAAGTCCCCGCGACAGGAACGCCAAGCCGATACGCATGCCGAGGCAACGGCGTGAAGTTGCAAGCCACCACCACAAACGTCCCATCCCGAGCCCGCCGAACAAACGCAAACACCGACTGCGCCACATCGTCATGCACCAACCACTCGAACCCGGACCCTTCATGGTCCAGCTCATGCAAAGCAGGAAAGTGCCGATACACGTTGTTCAGATCGCGCACCAACCGCCGCACCCCTTGATGCCCCGCATGCTCGAGCAAGTGCCAGTCCAACCCGCGATCCGCATTCCACTCCGCGTACTGCGCAAACTCCCCGCCCATGAACAGCAGCTTCTTCCCCGGATAAGCCCAGAGGTACCCATACAGGTTGCGCAGCCCCGCGAACTTCTGCCATTCATCCCCAGGCATGCGCCCGATCATCGATCCCTTGCCGTGCACCACTTCGTCATGTGACAGCGGCAACACGAAGTTCTCGCTGTGCGCGTACATCAGCCCGAAGGTGATCTGCTGGTGATGGTGCTTGCGATAGACCGGATCGGTCCCGGCATACGCCAGCGTGTCGTTCATCCACCCCATGTTCCACTTGTAGTGAAACCCCAGCCCGCCGTCTTCCGGCGGTCGCGTCACCCCCGGAAAGCTCGTCGACTCTTCCGCAATGGTCACAGCCCCCGGACGCTCCACGCCCACCACGCGGTTCATGCGGCGAAGGAAGTCGATGGCCTCCAGGTTCTCGCGCCCGCCCTGCGCATTCGGCACCCACTCGCCGGCCTTGCGGCTGTAGTCGCGGTACAGCATCGACGCCACCGCGTCCACGCGCAGGCCGTCCACGCCGTAGCGCTCCAGCCAGTACAGCGCATTGCCCACGAGGTAGTTGCGCACCTCCGTGCGGGCGTAGTTGAAGATCAGCGTCTGCCAGTCGTTGTGGAAGCCTTCGCGCGGATCGGCGTACTCGTACAGCGCGGTGCCGTCGAAGTTGCCCAGGCCGTGCGCGTCGGTCGGGAAGTGCGCGGGCACCCAGTCGAGGATCACGCCGAGCCCCGCGGCATGCGCGGCTTCGACGAAATGGCGGAAGTCGCCCGGTGTGCCGAAGCGTGAGGTCGGCGCATAGAGACCGATCGGCTGATAACCCCACGAGCCGTCGAAGGGATGCTCGGTGATGGGCAGCAGCTCGATGTGCGTGAAGCCCATGTCGCGCACATAGGGCACGAGCGTGTCGGCCAGTTCGCGGTAGTCCAGCCATTCCTGGCCGTGGTGCTTGCGGCGCCACGAGCCCAGGTGCACTTCATAAATGCTGATCGGAGCCTCGCGCGCATTGGCTTCGGCGCGCCCGGCGGGCATCGGCACGGGCGCGGGCAGCGGCGCCACGACGCAGGCGGTGCCGGGGCGCAGCTGCGACGAGAACGCGAAGGGGTCGGCCTTGCGCAGCACCTCGCCGCGCGACGACAGGATCTCGAACTCGTAGCTGTCGCCGGTTGTCACGTGCGGCGCGAAGATCTCCCACACGCCGCACTCGCGGCGCAGCCGCATCATGTGGCGCCGGCCGTCCCAGTTGTTGAAGTCGCCGACCACCGACACGCGCCGCGCATTCGGCGCCCACACGGCAAAGGCCACGCCCTTCACGCCGTCGATCTCGCGCAGGTGCGCGCCCAGCCGCTCCCACGGCCGCAGGTGCGTGCCCTCGGCCAGCAGCCACACGTCGGTCTCGCCGAGCACGAAGGGAAAACGGTAGGGGTCTTCGAGCCGCGAGGCGTGCCCGGTCTCCCAGTCGACCTGGAACGAGTAGCCCATGCGCGCCTCGGCCGCGGGCACGAGGCCGCTGAACAGGTCGGAGCCTTCGTGCCGCGCAAGGATCGACAGTGGCCAGCCGGTGCGCGAATGCACCACGGCCACCTGCCGCGCGCCGGGCATCAGCGCGCGCACCTCGAGGCCGTCGGCGGTCTCGTGGGGGCCGAGCACGGCGAACGGGTCACCGTGTTCGGCGCGCATCAGCGCATGGATGTCGGCAGCTTGGAGGAAGGGAGAAGGGGGCATGGGGTTCAGCGTCCTCCTGCTTCGGCAGGCGTGCCGAAGCACACGCCATAAGGCGCCAATGTCAGCAGGGGCTTTGGAGCGGCGGTGACCGTTGCGGTCGGCGCGAGCGGGTGGCCGGCCAGCGGCACCAGCGGCTCGGGCAGCGGAATCGACACCGGTTCGCTCCCCGTATTGAAGATCGCATGCAGCACCGCGTCCCCGTCGCTGCGAACGATGTGCAGCAGCGGCGCGGGCGCATCGACGAACGCCAGCGCACCCGTGCGCAGCAGCGGCTGGGTGCGCCGCCAGTGCAGCAGCGCGCGGCTGAAGGCGAGCATCGAGCCGGGGTCAGCCTCCTGCTGCGCGACGGCCAGCGGCAGGTGGGCGCTGTCCACCGGCAGCCAGGGCGTGCCGGTGCTGAAGCCGGCGTTGGGCGCGTCGGCGGTCCAGGGCATCGGCGTGCGGCAGCCGTCGCGGCCCTTGAACTCGGGCCAGAAGGCGCGGCCGTAGGGGTCTTGCAGCAGTTCGAAGGGCACGTCGGCCTCGGGCAGGCCCAGCTCTTCGCCCTGGTAGAGGCTGGCGCTGCCGCGCAGCGCCAGCAGCAGCGCGAGCCAGAGCCGGTCGCGGCGCGTGTCGGGCGCGGTGCCGTCGCTCCAGCGCGTGGCGACGCGCGGCACGTCGTGGTTCGACACCGCCCAGCAGCCCCAGCCGCCCGTCACGGCCAGTGCGGTGTCGAGCGACTCGACCTGGTGGCGCAGGTGCTTCGGGCTGTGGTCGGCCGTGAGCAGGCTGAAGCTGTAGGCCAGGTGCAGGCGCTTGCCGCGTTCGGTGTACTGCGCCATGACCGGGGGCGCGTTCTCGTCGCCGACCTCGCCCAGCGCGACCGCGCCGTAGCCGTCGAGCAGCTGGCGCAGGCGCTCGAGGAACACGAGGTTCTCAGGCTGGCTCTTGTCGTACAGGTGGACCTGCATCGCATACGGGTTGTCGGCGCGCACGGTGCTGACCTCGCCCATCGATTCGACCGTGGCGGGCGGGTTGTCGCGCAGCAGCGCGTCGTGGAACTGGTGGTTGCAGGCGTCGAAGCGGAAGCCGTCCACGCCGCGCTCGCACCAGAAGCGCACCTCGCCGAGCAGCGCGTCCTGCACGGCGGGGCAATGGAAGTTGAGATCGGGCTGCTCGGCGAGAAAGCTGTGCAGGTAGTACTGCCGCCGGCGCGAGTCCCACTGCCAGGCCGAGCCGCCGAAGACCGAGAGCCAGTTGGTGGGCGGCGTGCCGTCGGGCTGGGGGTCGGCCCAGACGTACCAGTCGGCCTTCGGGTTGTCGCGCGAGCTGCGGCTTTCGGCGAACCAAGCGTGCTGGTCGGAGGTGTGCGAGAGCACCTGGTCGATGATGAGCTTCAGGCCCAGCGCATGCATGCGTGCGCGCATGGCGTCGAAGTCGGCCAGCGTGCCGAACAGCGGATCGACGGCGCGGTAGTCGGCCACGTCGTAGCCGAAATCTTTCATGGGGGAGCGGAAGAAGGGCGAGACCCAGACCGCGTCGACGCCCAGGCGGGCGACGTGGTCGAGCTTCGACGTGATGCCGGGCAGGTCGCCGACGCCGTCGCCGTTGCTGTCCATGAAGCTGCGCGGGTAGATCTGGTAGATCACCGCGCCCCGCCACCATTCGCCGTTGCTGCCGCTCATGCCTGCCCCTGTGGTCGAAATTCATTGTGGCATGCGAAATCCGGGCCAGCGGTACGCTGTGGCAGGCGGGCGCCGCGCGGAAGTGGGTAAATTCAGCAGGGCGGGGCGCTGCCGCCCCGACCCCCGACCGATGACCACCGACGACACCGCTTTCTCCCCCTCTGCCCCACCCATCGGCCTTGCCGCGCTCGAGCGCCGGCTCGCCCAGGACCTCGACTACCTCGGCTGGCCCGCCCGCGCCTGGGTACCGCCGCGCCAGGTCGACGGCGAGCCCGTGCTCGACGTGGCCATCATCGGCGGCGGCCAGGCCGGGCTGGCCGCGGCGGGCGCGCTGGCGCAGCAGGGCATCCGCGCCGTGGTCTTCGACCGCGCGCCGGCCGGGCGCGAAGGCCCCTGGGCCACCACGGCGCGCATGGAAACCCTGCGCTCGCCCAAGGAACTCACGGGCCCGGCGCTGGGGCTGCCCTCGCTGACCTTCCGCGCCTGGTTCGAGGCCCAGTTCGGCACCGAGGCCTGGGCCGCGATGGACAAGATCCCGCGCCTGCAGTGGATGGACTACCTGGTCTGGTACCGCCGCGTGATGGGCGTGGACGTGCGCAACGACACCGCTGTTACGGGCCTGCAACCACTGCCCGACGCCAGCGCCGTGCGCCTGGACCTGCGCACGCCCGAGGGCGAACGCCGCGTGCTGGCGCGCCGCGTCGTGCTGGCCACCGGCCGCGACGGTCTGGGCGGCCCGGCCGTGCCCGCCCTTGTCGACGGCCTGCCGCGCGCCAAGTGGGCGCATTCCTCCGACGAGATGGACTACGCGCGCCTGAAAGGCCTGCGCGTGGGCGTGGTCGGCGCGGGCTCCTCGGCCATGGACAGCGCCGCCACCGCGCTCGAGGCCGGCGCGCACAGCGTCGAGCTGCTGATCCGCCGGCCCGACCTGCCGCGCGTCAACAAGGGCAAGGGCGCCGGCGTGCCGGGGCTCACGCAGGGGCACTACGACCTGCCCGACGAACTGAAATGGCGCATCCGCCACTACATCAACGTGCTGAACGTGCCGCCGCCGCACGGCAGCACGCTGCGGGTGTCGCGGCACGCCAACGCCTTCTTCAACTTCGGCTGCCCCATCCTCGCCGTGGCGCCGCAGGGCGAGGCGCTGCGCGTGGCCACGCCCAAGGGCGATTTCGAATTCGACTTCCTGATCGTGTCGACCGGTTTCCAGGTCGACTGGACCGCCCGCCCCGAATTCGCGGGCATTGCCGCCCACATCCGCACCTGGAAAGACCGTTTCACGCCCGCGCCGGGCGACGAAGACCGCGAACTGGCCGATTCGCCCGACCTCGGGCCGGCCTTCGAATTCCAGGAAACCGCGCCCGGCGCCTGCCCGGGCCTCGCGCGCATCCACTGCTTCTGCTACCCGGCGGCGCTGTCGCATGGCACGGTGTCGGGCGACATTCCCGCCATCAGCGACGGCGCGCGGCGCCTGGCGGCGGGGCTGGCCAGCCTGTTCTACCGGGAAGACGCGGCCCACCACTGGGCGAATCTGCAGGCCTACAGCGAGCCGGAACTGTTCGGCGACGAGTGGACGCCCGCCCCGCCGCCGCAGGAAAGGGCCTGATTCCGGCATGGGGCCCGGGGGACGATCACGCACGGCGCGATAATCCGCCTTCCCGGCCGCCGTCGAGCCGGGCCCTGCCGAGATGTCATGAACCCCAGCTACAAACCCAGCGACGTCGAGTCCGCTGCCCAGGCGCAATGGCGCGCCGCCGATGTCTACCGTGTCACCGAGGACGCGAGCCGCAAGAAGTACTACGCCTGCTCGATGCTGCCGTACCCGAGCGGCAAGCTGCACATGGGCCACGTGCGCAACTACACGATCAACGACATGCTCACGCGCTACCTGCGCATGAGCGGCTACAACGTGCTGATGCCCATGGGCTGGGACGCCTTCGGCCTGCCGGCCGAGAACGCGGCGCTGAAGAACGGCGTGCCACCGGCCAAGTGGACCTACGAGAACATCGCCTACATGAAGGGCCAGCTCCAGGCCATGGGCCTGGCGATCGACTGGAGCCGCGAGATCGCCACCTGCGATCCGAGCTACTACAAGTGGAACCAGTGGCTGTTCCTGAAGATGCTCGAAAAGGGCATTGCCTACCGCAAGACCCAGGTCGTGAACTGGGACCCGGTCGACCAGACCGTGCTGGCCAACGAGCAGGTGATCGACGGCAAGGGCTGGCGCACCGGCGCCACGGTCGAGCGCCGCGAGATCCCCGGCTACTACCTGAAGATCAGCGACTACGCCGAAGAACTGCTCGAGCACACCCAGCACAAGCTGCCGGGCTGGCCCGAGCGCGTCAAGCTGATGCAGGAAAACTGGATCGGCAAGAGCGAAGGCCTGCGTTTCGCGTTCACGCATGACATCCGGGACGCGAGCGGCAAGCTCATCCAGGACGGCCGCATGTACGTGTTCACCACGCGCGCCGACACCATCATGGGTGTCACCTTCTGCGCCGTCGCGCCCGAGCACCCGCTCGCCGCGCACGCCGCCACGCTCGATCCCAAGGTCGCGGCCTTCATCGAGGAATGCAAGGGTGGCGGCACGACCGAGGCCGAGCTGGCCACGCAGGAGAAGAAGGGCGTGCCCACGGGCCTGACCGTGAAGCACCCGATCACCGAGGAGCAGGTGCCGGTCTGGGTGGGCAATTACGTGCTCATCGGCTACGGCGACGGCGCCGTGATGGGCGTGCCCGCGCACGACGAGCGCGACTTCGCCTTCGCCAACAAGTACGGCATCGAGATCATCCAGGTCGTGCTGGTCGACGACGAGCCGCACTTCGACTATCACAAGTGGCAGGACTGGTACGGCGACAAGCAGCGCGGCGTGACCATCAACTCGGACAACTTCAGCGGCATGACCTACAAGGAGGCCGTGGCCGCCGTGGCGCATGCGCTGGGCCAGAAGGACCTGGGCGAGCTGCAGACCACGTGGCGCCTGCGCGACTGGGGCGTGAGCCGCCAGCGCTACTGGGGCACGCCGATCCCGATCATCCATTGCGAAGAACACGGCGCGGTGCCGGTCCCCGAAAAGGACCTGCCCGTGGTGCTGCCGACCGACTGCGTACCCGACGGCTCGGGCAACCCGCTGGCCAAGCACGAGGGCTTCCACGCCGGCGTGGTGTGCCCGGTGTGCGGCAAGGCCGCGCGGCGCGAGACCGACACGATGGACACCTTCGTCGATTCGTCGTGGTACTTCATGCGCTACTGCGATCCGACCAACGACAAGGCCATGGTCGCCGAGGGCGCCGACTACTGGATGCCGATGGACCAGTACATCGGCGGCATCGAGCACGCGATCCTGCACCTGCTGTACGCGCGCTTCTGGACCAAGGTCATGCGCGACCTGGGCCTGGTGAAGGCCGACGAGCCCTTCGCCAAGCTGCTCACGCAGGGCATGGTGCTCAACCACATCTTCTACAAGCGCAACGAGAAGGGCGGCAAGGACTACTTCCCGCCCCTCGAAGTCACGGCGGTGCTCGACGCGCAGGGCCGCATCACCGGCGGCACGCTGGCCGACGGCACCAAGGTCGAGTACGGCGGCGTGGGCAAGATGGGCAAGAGCGAACGCAACGGCGTCGACCCGCAGGACCTGATCGAGAAGTACGGCGCCGACACCGCGCGCCTGTACACCATGTTCACCGCGCCGCCCGAAGCCACGCTCGAGTGGAACGACGCGGCCGTCGAGGGCAGCTACCGCTTCCTGCGCCGCGTGTGGAACTACGGCGTGGCCCAGGCCGACGTGGCGCCCGTGGCGCTCGCCGGCCAGAGCTTCGGCAAGCCCGCCCAGGCGCTGCGCCGCGAGGTGCACACCGTGCTGCGCCAGATCGACTACGACTACCAGCGCATGCAATACAACACGGTGGTGTCGGGCGCGATGAAGCTGCTCAATGCGCTCGAGGGCTTCAAGCCCGACGGCAGCGCGGGCGACGCGGCTGCCGCGCGCGAGGGCTTCGGCATCCTGCTGCGCTGCCTGTACCCGGCCACGCCGCACATCGCGCACCAGCTGTGGCAGCAGCTCGGCTACGACAAGGCATCGGGCGACCTGCTCGACGCGCCCTGGCCCGTGGTCGACGTGGCCGCGCTGGCGCAGGACGAGGTCGAGCTCATGCTGCAGGTCAACGGCAAGCTGCGCGGCAAGCTGCTGGTGCCTGCCGGTGCTTCGAAGGACGAGATCGAGCGGCTGGCGCTCGCCTGCGACGACTTCGTCAACTTCGCCGAAGGCGCGCCGGCCAAGCGCGTGATCGTGGTGCCCGGGCGCCTGGTCAACGTGGTCATCTGAACCCGACACTGCAGAACGACGGAAACGACAGACGCATGAACATTCGCAATGCCTCGCAGCCGCGCCGCGGCTTTCTCCTGGGCCTCGGCGTGGCAGGCGCTTCGCTGGCCCTGTCCGGCTGCGGCTTCGCGCTGCGCAAGGCGCCGAACTTCGCGTTCAAGACGCTGTCGCTCGAAGGCAATACGGCGCTCATCAACCAGCTGCGGCGCGAGCTGCGCGCGGCCGGCAACGTGACGCTGGTGCCCAAGGAAGAAGCCAGCACCGCCGACGCCGTGCTCGTGGTGCTGGGCGAGGACCGCGACCGCTTCGTGATCTCGACCAACTCCGCCGGCCTGCTGCGCGAATTGCAGCTGCGCCTGCGTGTGCGCTTCAGCCTGCGCACGCCGGGCGGCAAGGAATTGCTGCCCGCGTCCGAGGTCTCGCAGACGCGCGACCTGAGCTTCAACGAGACCAACGCGCTGGCCAAGGAAGGCGAGGCCGACCTGCTGTTCCGCGACATGCAGGCCGACATCGCGCAGCAGCTGATGCGCCGGCTGGCGGCGGTGCAGTCCCTGTAAGCGTCGCTTCCGTTCTTTCAATGCAACTTGCCAGTGCCCAGCTCGGCGCCCACCTGCAAAAGGGCCTGAAGCCGCTTTACACGATCCACGGCGACGAGCCGCTGCTCGCGCAGGAGGCGGCCGACGCCATCCGCGCTGCCGCGCGCGCCCAGGGCCACACCGAGCGCAGCTCGTACACCGTGGCCGGCGCGCACTTCGACTGGAGCGCGGTGCTGGCGGCGGGGGGCTCGCTCTCGCTGTTCGCCGACAAGCAGATCGTCGAGATCCGCATTCCCTCGGGCAAGCCCGGCAAGGACGGCAGCGTCGCGCTGCAGCAGCTGGCCGAGGGCGCGCCCGGCAACGACAGCACGCTCACGCTGGTGATGCTGCCGCGCCTGGACAAGGCCACGCGCACCGGCGCCTGGTTCTCGGCGCTGGAGAACAACGGCGTGAGCATCCAGGTCGACCCGATCGAGCGGGCCGCGCTGCCGCAATGGATCGCCCAGCGCCTGGGGCTGCAGAACCAGCGCGTGATGCCCGGCGACGAAGGCCAGCGCACGCTGCAGTTCTTTGCCGACCGCGTCGAAGGCAATCTGCTCGCCGCGCACCAGGAAATCCAGAAGCTCGCGCTGCTGCACCCGGCCGGCGAGCTGAGCTGGGAACAGGTCGAGGGCGCCGTCAACAACGTGGCGCGCTACGACGTGTTCAAGCTGTCCGAGGCCGTGCTGGCCGGCAACCCGCAGCGCGTGGCGCGCATGCTCGACGGCCTGCAGGCCGAGGGCGAGGCCGAGGTGCTGGTGCACTACACGATCGCCGAGGACATCCGCGCCCTCAAGCGCGTGAAGGACGCCATGGCCGCCGGCCGCCCGCTGCCGATGGCGCTGCGCGAGAACCGCATCTGGGGCCCGCGCGAGCGCGCCTTCGAGCGCGTGCTGCCGCGCCTGGACGACCGCATGCTGACACGGCTGCTGCGCGCGGCCCATCTGGTCGACGGCATCTGCAAGGGCCTGAAGCAGCCCGACTGGCCCGCCAGCGGCTGGCAGGCGCTGCAGCGGCTGGCGCTGATGCTGTGCCGGGCCTGCAGCACGGCCGCGGCACCGCGCCGCGCCTGACGTCGATCGCCATCAAAAGGCCCGCGTCAGCCGGGCCGAAGGTCCGCGTGGGAAAATGCGCGCCATGAACGCGTTCAACGTCAGCGAGCACATGCAGACCCTCGGTCTGCAAGCCAAAGCCGCTGCATTCCTCATGGCCCGTGCGGATGCAGCTACCAAAAACAGAGCACTGAAGGCGCTGGCCCAGCGCCTGCGCGAAGCCGGCCCCGCGCTGGCCGTCGCCAATCAAAAGGACCTGGAGCGCGCCACGGCCGCCGGCCTGTCGGCCCCGATGGTCGACCGGCTCAAGCTCACGCCCAAGGTCCTGGAGACCGTGGCCGAGGGCTGCGAGCAGCTGGCCGGCATGGCCGACGTGATCGGCGAGATCATCGGCATGAAGCAGCAGCCCAGCGGCATCCGCGTGGGCCAGATGCGCGTGCCGATCGGCGTCTTCGGCATGATCTACGAGAGCCGCCCCAACGTGACCATCGAGGCCGCGAGCCTGGCGATCAAGTCGGGCAACGCCGCCATCCTGCGCGGCGGCTCGGAAGCCATCGACTCGAACAAGGCGCTGGCGCTCCTGGTGTCCGAGGCGCTGGCCGAAGCCGGCCTGCCGGTCGATGCGGTGCAGCTGGTGCAGACCACCGACCGCGAGGCCGTGGGCCAGCTGATCGCCATGCCCGAATTCGTCGACGTGATCATTCCGCGCGGCGGCAAGGGCCTGATCGAGCGCATCAGCCGCGACGCCAAGGTGCCCGTCATCAAGCACCTGGACGGCAACTGCCACGTCTACGTGGACGACACGGCCGAGTTCGACATGGCGCTGCGCATCGTCGACAACGCCAAGACCCAGAAGTACAGCCCCTGCAACGCCGCCGAAGGCCTGCTGGTGGCGGCCTCGGTGGCCGACCACTTCCTGCCCGAGATCGCCGCCATCTTCGCCGCCAAGGGCGTCGAGATGCGCTGCGACCCGGCCGCCGCCGCGATCCTGCGCGCCAGCGAGGCGCACCATCCGCAGGCCAAGGTGATCGATGCGGTCGAGTCCGACTGGTCCGAGGAGTACCTGGCCGCCGTCATCAGCATCAAGGTGGTGGCGGGGCTGGACGAGGCCATTGCGCACATCAACCGCTACTCGAGTCACCACACCGACGCCATCGTCACGCGCGACCACATCAACGCCCAGCGCTTCCTGCGCGAGGTCGATTCGGCCAGCGTGATGGTGAATGCGAGCACGCGCTTCGCAGACGGCTTCGAGTACGGGCTGGGCGCCGAAATCGGCATCAGCACCGACAAGTTCCACGCGCGCGGCCCGGTCGGCATCGAAGGCCTGACCTCGCTCAAGTATGTGGTGCTGGGGCAGGGCGAAGTCCGCGGTTAATCGGGGTCCGAAGGGCCGGGGCCATCGGGCCGGCGGCGCGGCGAGGCTCGTGCCGCGGTGTTCTTGCAACGTGTGTTGTGGATTGGGGTGCTTTGTTCTCTTTGACTGCTTGTCATCGGGCGCGCCATCCCCAAATCCTACAATTCCACTCCACCTTTAAGCACAAAACCAACAAGGCCGCTGCATGGTTCCGCATCTCGTCACTGCCCTGACCGGCCCGATCAACGAACTGGAGCAGCGGGTGCTCGACTCGATGCCCGCCATCGAGCGCTGGTTCCGCCTCGAGTGGATGGAGCACACGCCGCCGTTCTACAGCGCCGTCGACATCCGCAACGCGGGCTTCAAGCTGGCTCCGGTCGACACCAACCTGTTCCCGGGCGGCTGGAACAACCTCACCAAGGAAATGCTGCCGCTGGCGGTGCAGGCCGCGCAGGCGGCCATCGAGAAGATCTGTCCGGAGGCGCGCAACCTGCTCGTCATTCCTGAAAACCACTCGAAAAACACCTTTTATCTCGCCAACGTCGCGCAATTGGTGCGCATCTTCCACATGGCGGGCCTCAATGTGCGCATCGGCTCGATCGATCCGGCCATCAAGTCGCCCAAGAAGATCGAGCTACCCAACGGCGAGACCGTGACGCTCGAACCGGTGGTGCGCTCCAAGCGCCGCCTGGGCCTGAAGAACTTCGATCCCTGCACAATTTTGCTCAACAACGAGCTTTCTGCAGGAACGCCCGGCATCCTCGAAGACCTGCACGAGCAGTACCTGCTGCCGCCGCTGCACGCGGGCTGGTCGGTGCGCCGCAAGAGCAACCACCTGCACAGCTACGAAGAGCTGTGCAAGCGCTTCGGCAAGCTGCTGGGCATCGACCCCTGGCTGATCAACCCGATCTACGCCCGCGCCGAAGGCGTCGACGTGGCCGAGGGCCGCGGCATCGACGTGCTCACCAGCCATGTCGACGCGGTGCTCACCAAGGTGCGCCGCAAGTACAAGGAATACGGCATCAACGAGAAGCCCTTCGTGGTCGTCAAGGGCGGCCACAGCGGCAGCGGCAGCCCGGGCGTCGTGACCGTGCGCGACGCCAAGGAGGTCGAGGCGCTGATCGGCAAGTCGCGCACCGCCACCTCGTCGCCCGCCAAGACCAGCGCCGGGCGCGACCTGCGCGAGCCCACC
This sequence comes from Variovorax sp. GW460-12-1-14-LB1, assembly GCF_059423605.1. Classification (NCBI taxonomy): domain Bacteria; kingdom Pseudomonadati; phylum Pseudomonadota; class Betaproteobacteria; order Burkholderiales; family Comamonadaceae; genus Variovorax; species Variovorax sp. GW460-12-1-14-LB1. The sequence goes on along the minus strand of NZ_JBWKYF010000056.1, from coordinate 31,805 downwards.
GAGCTGATCGTGCAGGAAGGCGTGCTCACCAACGAGCGCGTGCACAACGGCGTGGCCGAGCCCGTGGTCTACATGATGGACCGCTACGTGGTGGGCGGCTTCTACCGCGTGCACGCAGAGCGCGCCGCCGACGAGAACCTCAAGCAGCCGGGCGCCAGCTACGTGCCGCTGGCCTTCTCGGAAAGCGCGCAGCTGCCGCAGCCGGGCGCCAAGCCCGGCGCCAGCGCCCCCAATCGTTTTTACATGTATGGCGTGGTGGGCCGCCTGGCCATGGTCGCGGCCAGTTACGAGATGGAAGCGACCGACCCGGACGCCGAAATCTACGAATGAGCGGCGGGGGCGGGTTGCGGCGTCGGCGGGCAACGGCAAAATAGCGGCCCCACAGCAACGGAACCAAAAGGGCGGAGGGATGCGCGGCACGGCCGCGGCACCCCGGCGTGACTGACGCGTCGATCATTGCGAGCCAACCTTTTCCCATCGACCCCCGTGTCAGCCCCCAAAAACATCTCTGCCGGCCTCATCGTCGGCGCCATCGGCGTCGTCTACGGCGACATCGGCACCAGCGTTCTCTATGCGGTCAAGGAAGTCTTCGGTCACGGCCATGTGCCGTTCACCGTGGAGAACGTCTACGGCATCCTGTCGATGTTCTTCTGGACTCTCACGGTCATCGTCTCCATCAAGTACGTCGTGCTCGTGCTGCGCGCCGACAACGAAGGCGAGGGCGGCCTGGTCGCGATGCTCGCGCTGGCCTCCCAGGCGGTGGCCGACAAGCCCAGGCTGCGCCAGCTGCTCCTGATCGTCGGCATCTTCGGCACCTCGCTGTTCTACGGCGACGGCGTGATCACGCCGGCCATCTCGGTGCTCTCGGCGGTCGAGGGCCTGGAGGTGGTGTCGCCGCACTTCAAGCACTACGTGATCCCGATCACGCTGGTCGTGCTGTTCTGCCTGTTCGCGGTGCAAAAGCGCGGCACGGCGGGCATCGGCAAGTTCTTCGGCCCCGTCACGCTGGCATGGTTCGCGGCCATCGCCGTGCTGGGCGTGTGGCAGATCGCGCACCACCCCGAGATCATCAAGGCGCTGAGCCCCTGGTATGCGCTGAAGTTCATCTGGGACAACCCGGGCACCAGCTTCATCCTGCTGGGCGCGATGGTGCTGTGCGTGACCGGTGCCGAGGCGCTGTACGCCGACCTGGGCCACTTCGGCAAGAAGCCGATCCGCATCGCGTGGTTCTCGGTCGTCATGCCGGCGCTCACGCTCAACTACCTGGGCCAGGGCGCGCTGCTGCTGGAGAACCCCGAGGCCGTGAAGAACCCGTTCTTCATGATGGCGCCTGAATGGGCCCTCATTCCGCTGGTGCTGCTGGCCACGCTCTCGACGGTGATCGCCTCGCAGGCCCTCATCACCGGCGCCTTCAGCGTCACGCGCCAGGTGATCCAGCTGGGCTACCTGCCGCGCCTGAACATCGAGCACACCAGCGTGCGCACGGCCGGCCAGATCTACATCCCGCTGGTCAACTGGGGCCTGTTCGTCGCCATCGTGATGGCGGTCGTGATGTTCCGCACCTCGAGCAGCCTGGCCGCGGCCTACGGCATCGCCGTGACCACCGACATGCTGATCACCACGATCCTCACCTTCTTCGTGATCCGCTACGCATGGAAGCTGCCGCTGGCGCTGTGCATCGCCTCGACCGCGATCTTCTTCGTGGTCGACTTCCTGTTCTTCGCCTCGAACCTGCTCAAGCTGTTCGAAGGCGGCTGGTTCCCGCTCCTGATCGGCGGCGCCGTGTTCACGCTGATGGTCACCTGGAAGGAAGGCCGTCGCCTCATGGGCGAGGCGCAGCACGCCGACGCGATCGACCTGAAGTCCTTCCTCGGCTCGGTGTTCATGAGCCCGCCCGCGCGCGTGGACGGCACGGCCGTGTTCCTCACGGCCGAACCGGGCGTGGTGCCCAACGCGCTGCTGCACAACCTCAAGCACAACAAGGTGCTGCACGAGCAGAACATGTTCGTCACCGTGCGCAACCACGAGGTGCCCTGGATTCCGATGGACAAGCGCATCGAGATCGAGGCGCTGGGCAACCACTGCTGGCAGGTGATCGTGCACTACGGTTTCAAGAACGACATCGACCTGCCGCGCGCGCTCGACAACGCACGCATGCGCGGCTGCCAGCTCGAGCCGATGACGACCAGCTACTTCCTCTCGCGCGACGTCGTGATCCCCACGCTGGGCAGCGGCATGGCGCCCTGGCGCGAGAAGCTGTTCGCGCAGATGCACCACAACGCGAGCGGTGCGGCGGCCTTCCTGGGCTTGCCCAACAACGCGGTCGTCGAGCTGGGCTCGAAGATCGAGATCTGAGGCACGCGGCGCCAGAGCGCGCGCCCCGGCAGAATCGCGGCATGCGATTCTTCAAGGACCTGAGCCTTTCGGCCTTCACCGCGGGCTTCGTCGCCGTGCTCGTGGGTTTCACGAGTTCGGTGGCCATCGTGTTCCAGGCCGCCCAGGCCTTCGGCGCCACGCCCGAAATGGCGGCCTCGTGGATGTGGGCGCTGGGCATCGGCATGGGGCTGGCCTCGGCGCTGCCCTCGCTGTGGTGGCGCAAGCCCGTCATGATCGCCTGGAGCACCCCCGGCGCGGCCGTGCTGGCCGTGGCCGGCGCGGGCTACGGCATGGGCGAGGCGGTGGGCGCCTTCATCGTCTGCGCGGTGCTGATCGTGCTCGCGGGCGCCACCGGCTGGTTCGAGCGCGTGATGAACAAGATCCCGATGGCCATCGCCTCGGCGCTGCTGGCCGGCGTGCTCGCGCGCTTCGGCATCTCGGCCTTCACGGCGGCGCAGACCGCGCTGCCGCTGGTGCTGCTGATGCTCGCCACCTACCTCGTGGGCAAGCGCCTGCTGCCGCGCTATGCGGTGCCGCTCACGCTGCTGGTGGCCATCGCCTTCACGGCCGCGCGCGGCGAGCTGGCATGGTCTTCCGTGCACTTCGCGCTCACCTGGCCGGTGTTCACGGCGCCGGTGTTCACCTGGCAGGCCATCGTGAGCCTGGCGCTGCCGCTGTTCGTCGTGACCATGGCCTCGCAGAACCTGCCCGGCGTGGCGGCGATCCGCGCCAGCGGCTACAGCGACCTGCCGGTCAGCAAGCTCATCACGATCAGCGGCCTCGCCACGCTGGTGCTCGCGCCCTTCGGCGCCTTCGCGCTCAACCTCAGCGCCATCACGGCCGCGATGTGCATGGGCCGCGAGGCGCACGAAGACCCGGCGCGGCGCTACACGGCGGCCGTGAGCTGCGGCGCCATCTACGTGGTGATCGGCCTGTTCGGCGCGGCCGTCACGGGCCTGCTCACGGCGTTCCCGAAAGAGCTGGTCGCGGCCATCGCCGGGCTGGCGCTGCTGGGCACCATCGGCGGCGGGCTGGCGGCGGCGGTGCGCGACGAGGCGCACCGCGAGGCCGCGCTCATCACCTTCCTGGTCACGCTCTCGGGCGTGACGCTGGCCGGCATCGGCTCCGCCTTCTGGGGCGTGGTGGCCGGCGCGGTGGCGCTGGCGGTGCAGCAGGTCGGCCGCGCACGGGTGCAGGTGCCCGTTGAAAAAGCCCCCGCCGGCAAGGACATCGCCGCTTCCGGCAACATGCCGCCAGAAACCCCCTCCACAGCCGCCGCTCCCGGCGCCGGAAAGAACGCCTGATGAAAAACATCCTCTTCGTCGCCGACCCGCTCGATCACTTCAAGATCTACAAGGACACGACCTTCTCGATGATGCGCGAGGCCCAGCGCCGCGGCCACCGCATCGCGGCCTGCCTGCCGCAGGACATCCAGTGGACCTCCGGCGGGCGCGTCTCGGCCGTGGTGCAGCAGATCACGCTGACGGGTGACCCGAAGGACTGGTACCGCGTCGACATCGTCGAATCGAAGGCGCTGAAGGACTTCGACGCCGTGCTCATGCGCAAGGACCCGCCCTTCGACGCCGAGTACATCTACTCGACGCACCTGCTGCAGCAGGCCGAGCGCGAGGGCGCGAAGGTGGTCAACTCGCCGCGCGCGCTGCGCGACCACCCCGAGAAGCTCGCGATCATGGAGTTTCCGCAGTTCGTCACGCCCACGCTGGTCACGCGCAGCGCGCAGGCCGTGCGCGACTTCCATGCCGAGCACGGCGACATCATCCTCAAGCCGCTCGACGGCATGGGCGGCATGGGCATCTTCCGCGTGAAGCAGGACGCGCTGAACCTCGGCTCCATCGTCGAGACGCTCAACAAGGACGGCGCCGAAACCATCATGGTGCAGCGCTTCGTGCCCGAGGTGACGCAGGGCGACAAGCGCATCCTGATCATCGCGGGCGAGCCGGCGCCCTTCGTGCTGGCGCGCATTCCGCAGGGCACCGAGGTGCGCGGCAACCTCGCGGCCGGCGGCAAGGGCGTGGCCCAGCCGCTCACGGCGCGCAACCGCGAGATCGCCGAAGCCATCGGCAAGGTGCTCGCGCCGCGCGGGCTGCTCCTGATCGGGCTCGACGTGATCGGCGATTCGGTCACCGAGATCAACGTGACCAGCCCCACGTGCTTTCAGGAAATCACCGAGCAGACCGGCTTCGACGTGCCGAAGATGTTCATCGATGCGCTCGAGGCGCACCTGGCCTCGGCCTGATCAGAAGTCGACCGACGCCGACAGCGTGAAGGTGCGCGGCGCACCGAGCACCAGGTAGCCGTTGTTCGGGTAGCCGCCCACCGAGGCCCAGTAGTTCCGGTTGGTCAGGTTGTCGATGCGCGCGCGCAGCGTCACCAGCTTGCCGGCCACCTCGGTGAGGTAGCGCGCGCCGACATCGAAGCGTGTCCAGCCGGGCACGCGCAGCGTGTTGGCGGCGTCGGCGTAGCTCGGGCCCGTGGACACCACGCGGCCGTCCAGCGACAGGCCGCGCACGCCCGGCACGTCCCATTCCACACCCAGGGTGCCCTGCGTCTTCGCGATGCCGATGACGCGGCGGCCGTCGGTCGTGGCGTCGCCCGTGGCGCGCTGCTTGGCGTCCAGGAAGGTGATGCCGCCCATCAGGCGCACGCCCTTGGCCGCTTCGCCGAACGCGGTCAGCTCCAGGCCCTGGTGGCGGTCGCGGCCTTCGGCCACGTAGTAGCCGGCGCTGTTGACGAGGGCGCGCGGCTTGTCGGTCGTGAAGAAGGCCAGGCCGCCGCCGATGCGGCCGCCGTCGAACTTGATGCCGATCTCTTTCTGCTTGGACACATAGGGCGACAGCTGCGTGCCTGCGTTGCGCACGGCGCCGCCGGTCGACACCGTGGGCGCGGTGTCGCCCTTGCTCAGGCCCTCGATGTAGTTCGCGTACAGCGACACCTGCGGCTGCAGCTTGAACACGAAGCCGGCCATCGGGCTGGTGCGGCTCTTCTCGTACGCGGTGGGCTTGCCGGTGTCGTAGGCGAAGTCGGTGCTTTCCAGCTTCTGGCGCCGCACGCCGAGCGTGAGTTGCGCGCGGTCGTCCAGGAAGGACAGCGTGTCGCCGATCGCCAGGCTGCTCAGGCGCGTCTGCGTCAGCAGCGCGGGGTTGTCCATGTCGTTGCCGCGGAACGCGCTCGCCGTGTAGGCCGGGATCGGGTAGCCGATGGGCGCGTACAGGTTGGTCTTCAGGGGGTTGAAGAAGTCCCACTTGTAGGCGTTCTTCTCCTTGAGCTGGTAATACGAGTACGAGGCCACCACCGTGTGGTTCACCGGCCCGGTCGCGAACTTGCCGCGCACGCCGGCTTCGGCCGTGCGGGTGCTGTCCTGGCGCTGGTTCTCGAAGCGCGACATGTTGCCCGCGCCGAGGTTGTTCGTGAGCGTGAGGCCGGCCAGCGCATTGCCTTCGTGGCTCTTGCGCGCGCCGCCGGCGATCCAGGCCGTGACGCTGTCGGTGAGGTCGTACTCGCCGCGCAGCGAGCCGAAGGTGTCGCGCTCGTTGGAGTAGGTCCAGGGCTGCGCGTAGTTGAGCTGGTTGTCGGGCGCGGACGGCACGCGCGTCACGCCGGCGCCGAGCGTTACGTTCGGGCGCGTGCGCGTGAGCCGGTGTTCCTGGTGGCCGAGGTCCGCCGAGATGCGCGCGTTGCGGCTGCGCCAGTCGAAGCCGACCGAGGCCACGTCGAGCTTGACCTGCTCGGCGTTCACGCCGGTGCCGCCGTCGCGGTGGGCCGCGTTCAGGCGCACGCCCAGGCTCTGGTCGGGCCCGAAGCGGCGCGCGATGTCGGTCGACACATAGCTCTGCGAGCCGCTGGCCGTGCCGAGCGTGACCTGCGTGAGCGGGTCGTTCGGCGCGCGCTTGGGCAGCAGGTTGATGTTGCCGCCGATGCCGCCGCCCGTGGGCGTGGCGCCGTTCAGGAAGGCGCTCGCGCCGCGCAGCACCTCGACGCGCTCGAACAGCTCCGACGAGATGTACTGGCGCGGCAGCAGGCCGTACAGGCCGTTGTAGGCGATGTCGTCCGAATTCACCACGAAGCCGCGGATGAAGTACGACTCCTGGAAGTTGCCGAAGCCGCGCGCCACGCGCACCGAGGGGTCGTTCTGCAGCACGTCGGCCACGCTCTTGGCCTGCTGGTTCTGGATCAGCTCGTGCGTGTAGCTGGTGCTGGAGAAGGGCGAATCCATCATGTCCTGGTTGCCCAGGATGCCCACGCGCCCGCCGCGCGCCACCTGCCCGCCTGCGAAGGGCTTGGTCAGGCCTTCGGCCGAGGCGTCGGCGCTGGCTTCGACGGTGACGGTGCTCAGCGTGCCGCTGGCCGGTTCGGCCGGCGGCGTCTGCGCCAGGGCCGTCAGGGCGTGAAGGGCCAGCAGCGAGGCGGCCACGGTCGGACGGAGAAAGAAACGGGGAGCGGGCATGAAAGATCGACCGGATGCAAATGAGAACAGTTATTGTTCATTGTTTGCACTCACTCATCGATACTTTCTTGCGCTGTTGCAAAAAAGTGTCAGCCAAAAGACTGAATTTCAGGTCTCAGCGTGGCATCCGTTGGCCGTCCACGAACACATGCAACTCGCCCGAGGTGAACGGCGTCCACGTCTCGTTGGTGGTGAGCGGCGCCGTCACCACCACAGCCACGCGGTCGGTGGGCGTGGTGTGCTGGGCGAAGTCGATCTCCAGGTCTTCGTCCGACAGCTGCGCCGTCACGAAGGGGTGGCGGCGTTCCACGTACCAGAGGTTGGTGGAGGCATGCGCCCACAGCGCCTGCCCGTTGGACAGCATGAAGTTGAAGGTGCCGTGCGCCGCCAGCTGCGGCGCCAGTTCGCGCAGCGTGAGCGTGAGCTCCTCGACGCTGGGCACGCCCGCGTGCGACTTGGCCAGCTCCTGCATGATCCAGCAGAAGGCGTGCTCGCTGTCGGTGTTGCCTACCGGGTGGAAGTTGCCGTGCAGGCGCGGGCGGAAGTCCTTCAGGTCGCCGTTGTGGGCGAACACCCAGTAGCGGCCCCACAGCTCGCGCACGAAGGGGTGGCAGTTCTGCAGGTTGACCTCGCCCTGCGTCGCCTTGCGGATGTGCGCGATGACGTTGCGGCTTTGAATCGGGTAGCGCCGGATCAACTCCGCCACCGGCGACTCGCAGGCCGGCTGGTGGTCGACGAAGTGGCGCAGCCCGCGGTCCTCGAAGAACGCGATGCCCCAGCCGTCGGCATGGTGGTCGGTGCGGCCACCGCGCTGCGCGAACCCCGTGAAGCTGAAGGTCACGTCGGTCGGCGTGTTGCAGTTCATCCCTAGCAATTGGCACATGGCTGTGATTAGACCGCGATTCAGGATTTGGGGGAGGCAGCAGCAGTGGTGGGCAGCCGCAGCCAGCCGAGCACGCGTTCGGTGCCCAGCTGCGTGCGCCCCTCGGCGGTGAGCGCCAGCGGCAGGCGCTCGCGCGAGGTGCCGAAGGGCCCCGGGTTCTGCTGCACGATCTCGACCGCGTCGGCGTCCACGCGCGACACGATCGCCACATGGCCGTAGGGATTGAAGAGCCACGGCGCGAACACCACGATGTCGCCCACCGCCGGCGCACTCGCGCCGCCGTTGCGGTGCTGCACCAGGTTGCGCGCGGCGTTCAACGCGCCGTCCGCCACGGCCGCGTCGAAGAAGGCCTTGGCATGGCCGCGCGCCTCGGGCATGCGGTGCTGATGCCGCTCGTAGTAGTAGCGCTTGACGAACTCCACGCACTGCCAGCGCAGGCCGATGTTGTAGCCGTCGGGCGCCACGCTGCGGCCGTCGACGTGGTTGATGGCGCCATTGAAGTACACCGGCACGCCCTCGAACTGGTCGATCACCTCGCCGGGTGCGTGCGCCGGGTTGACGTTGAAGCGGCTCGCGGCCCACAGGCCGAGCAGGGAGACGAGGACGAGGGCAGAGAGAACGACGACGGTGCGGCGGTTGATGAAGCGGGGCATGGACGGTGAAGCAGGACGCGCGGCCACGGGCCGGCAGCGACGAGCTTAGTCCATGGAAAGACCCGCCTCGCCTCAGAGCCCGTGCAGCGCCGCCATCTCGCCCATCAATTCACGCTGGAACGCATCGAAGCGCGCCGACGGCTGCTGCAGCCCGAAGAAGTCGCTGAACGGGTCTTCCACCTCGGTGCGGTGGCCCGACAGTTCTTCCACCACCGCCAGTCCGCAGAAGGGCACGCAGGCTTCCGAGTAGCCGCCTTCGTGCACCACCACCACGCGCCCGTCGCAATGCTTCGCGGCCAGCGCGTTGACCTGCCGCATCATCTGGCGGAACGACTCGGGGTGCAGCTGCATGCGCGCCAGCGGATCGACGCCGTTGGCGTCCAGCCCGCTCGCCACCACGATCAGCTCGGGGCGGTAGCGGTCGATCACCGGCGTCACGATGCGCTCGAAGGCGTGCATGTAGGCCGCGTGCCCGCCGCCGGGCTGCAGCGGGATGTTGACGTTGAAGCCCAGCCCCGCGCCCGTGCCCCGGTCTTCGGCGCCGCTGTAGCCGGGCGGGAAGCAGTTCTCCTGGTGCAGCGACAGCGTGAGCACGTCGGGGCGGTCGTAGAAGATTTCCTGCGTGCCGTTGCCGTGGTGCACGTCCCAGTCGATCACGGCCACGCGGCCCAGGCCGTGGCGTGCCTTCATGGTCTCGATGGCGACCGCGATGTTGTTGAACAGGCAGAAACCCATGCTGTGCTCGCGCAGGCAGTGGTGGCCCGGCGGGCGCGTGAGCGCAAAAGCGTTGCGGTGGCGGCCCTGCAGCACGCTGTCCATCGCCGCAATGGCCAGGCCGCTCGAGAGCTTCGCGATCTCGTAGCTGCCCGGGCCGAAGGGCGCGACCTCGCCCAGGTCGCCGCCGCCGGCGTCGCTGGCGGCCTTGAACTTCTGCAGGTAGCTCGCGGGGTGCACGCGCTGCAGATCTTCCTCGCTGGCCATCGGCGCGCTCAGCACATCGAGCTGCGCGCTCAGGCCCGACACGTCCATCAGCGACTTGATGCGGCGCTTGGAATCGGGCGACTCGGCCATGCCGCTGCCGGCCATGGGCTGCACCCAGCCGCCCACCGGCAGGAACAGGGCATGCAGCCCGCCGGGCACGTGCCAGAAGGTGCGTTCGTCGTGAAAGAAGGCGGTGGTCTTCATGCGGTGCGTCCTTGCGTGGAGGGAGGAAGGGGAGAAGAAAGAGCTGTCTCGTCGCGCGGCGGCGGATGGCGCTGCACGCTCAGGCCGCGCCAGCCCCAGCGCTCGCGCGCCAGCCCCCACAGGCCACGCGGTGCCAGCAGCATGACAGCGATGGCGATGCAGCCCATCGCGATCAGGTACCAGCCGCCCGACATCGCGAACCAGGTGTTGAACAGCTCGCGCAGCCCGAAGTAGATGACGGTGCCGATCAGCGGCCCCTCGATGGTGCCGATGCCGCCGATGATCACGATGAACATCGCCGTCACCACCCAGTTGATGTCGAAGGCCGAGTCGGGCGAGACGAACATCGTGCCCATGAAGTGCGCCCCGCCGGCCAGCCCGAAGCCCAGCCCCGACAGCACGAAGGCGATGAAGCGGTTGCGCCACACGTTCACGCCGATGCTGGTGGCGGCCAGTTCGTTGTCGCGCACCGCCATCAGCCCCAGGCCGAAGGGCGAGCGCATCAGCAGGTACACGCCGGCCACCGCGGCCAGGCCGATGGCGCCCGAGATCCAGAACGCGTTCTGCTGGAAGGTCTCGGCCTCCACCAAGCGCACGGCCTGCAGCGGCACGCCCGACTCGCCGCCGAACAGCGGGAACTTGGCGACCAAGAGCCGCACGATCTCGGCCAGCACCCACATGCCGATCGAGAAGTAGGCGTCGCGCAGGCGAAACATCAGCGGCGCCACCACGGCGGCCAGCAGCGCGCCGCCCAGGCCCGCCACCGGCACCATCCAGTAGGGCGAGATGCCCAGCCGGTCGGAGGCCACGAACAGCAGGTAGGCGCCGATGCCGGCAAAGGCCTGGTGGCCCATCGACACCAGCCCGGTGTAGCCGGCCAGCAGGTTCCACATCTGGGCCATGGCCAGCGTGATCAGCACCTCGCTGAGCAGGCGCAGCAGGCCGCCGTCGGCCACGGTGGGCGCGAAGGCGATGGCAAGGGCCGCGGCGGTGAAGCCGATCCAGGGGGCGAGGGACGGAGGACGCATCGAAGTCATCTCAGGTACGTGCGCCAGCGATGCCGTTAGGGCGCACCATCAGGACCGCGAAGAACAGCAGGTGGGCATACAGCGCGCCCGCGTTGGAGTCGAGCCGCTGGCCCACGAGCTGCGCCACGCCCAGCGCGATGCCGCCGACCAGCGCCCAGCGGAACGAGCCCATGCCGCCGATGATCACGACCTCGAACGCGCCCAGCAGCCGCTCCACGCCCGAGAAGGGCGTGAACGAGGTGCGCAGCGCCAGCAGCAGACCCGCCACCGACGCGAAGGCCAGTGACAGCCCCATCACCACCGCATACACATGGCGCGGGCGCACGCCCATCGTGCGCACGATCTCGCGGTGGTCCGAGGTGGCGCGCACCACGAGGCCGAAGCGCGAGTGCTGCAGCAGCCACTGCAGCGCGCCGAAGGCCAGCACCGCGAGCACCAGCACCAGCACCGGGTACCAGCCGATGCGCAGCCCGCCGATCTCGAAGCCGGCCGTGGCCAGCGCGCCGCCGTCGAGCGCGCGCGGGTCGGCGCCGAACAGCTCGACCATCAGGTTGCGCAGCACCACCGCGATGCCGAAGGTGACCAGCACCGGCGTGAGCGGATCGTCGGTGGCCACCGCGCGGTTCAGCAGCAGCCGCTGCAGCAGGTAGCCCATGCCGAAGGCCGCCAGTGCCACCGGTGCGATGAAGAAGAGCGGCGACACGCCGGGGAACTGCGTGGCCAGGAAGACCGCGAAGTACGCCGCCAGCACCACGAACTCGCCATGCGCGAGGTTGACCATGCGCATCACGCCGAAGACCAGCGCCAGCCCGAGGCCGAAGAGCGCATAGAGGCCGCCGAGCAGCACGCCGTTGATGAGGGTTTCGAGCCAGGCCATGGTGGGGAGGTGTTCAGTGTCCGAAGTAGGCGTTGGCGATCTGAGCGGCGCTGAAGTCCGATGCGCGGCCGGCCAGCGTGACGCGGCCCTTGAGCAGGCAGTACACGCGCTGCGCGATGCGGCAGGCGCGCGTCACGTCCTGCTCCACCACCAAAAGCGCCGTGCCCTGCGCGCGGATGTCGCCGAAGGCGCGGTAGATCTGCTCGATGACCACGGGCGCGAGGCCGAGCGAGATTTCATCGCACAGCATCAGGCGCGGGTTGGCCATGAGGGCGCGGCCGATGCTCACCATCTGCTGCTGCCCGCCCGACAGCTGCGTGGCCGGCCGGTGGCGGAACTCCTGCAGGATGGGGAAGAGCGCGTACACGGTGGACAGCGTCCAGTGGCCCGTGCGGCCGCACAGTGCGCCCATGCGCAGGTTCTCTTCCACGGTGAGCGAGGGGAACAGCATCCGCCCCTCGGGCACCAGCGCGATGCCGCGGCGCGCGATGCGCTCGGCCGGCTCGGCTTCGATGGCCTGGCCGTCGAAGCGGATGCTGCCACGGCTGCGCGAGCCCAGCCCGGCAATGGCGCGGATCAGCGTCGACTTGCCCGCGCCGTTGGCGCCGATGAGCGCGGTGGCCTCGCCTTCCGCCACGTCGAGCGAGAGGTCGAACAGCGCCTGCAGGTCGCCGTAGTGGCTGCACAGCTCGCGCACTTCAAGCAGCGGCATGGGTGCTCTCCTGCAAGGTGTCTTCGTCGCCCACGCCCATGTAGACCTCGCGCACCTCGCGGCTGGCCATGGCGGCGGCGGGTGTGTCTTCCAGCAGCTTGCGGCCGAAGTTCAGCACCATGATGCGGTCGGCCACGGCCATCAGCGCCTGCGCGATGTGCTCGATCCAGATCATCGCCACGTCCTGCTTCAGTTCGAGCACCAGCGCCACCAGCACCTGCACCTCGGCTTCGGTGAGGCCGCCGGCGATCTCGTCGAGCAGCAGCAGGTGCGGTCGCGCCGCCAGGCCCTTGGCCAGCTCGAGGCGCTTGCGGTCCAGCAGCGGCAGGCGGCCGGCCGGCACGTCGGCGCGGTCGGCCAGTCCGGTGCGCTCCAGCACGGCCCAGGCCTGGCGCGCCGCCTGCGCGCGCGGCAGCCGCGCGGCGAAGGTGGCGGCGGCCAGTGCGTTCTCGTAGGCGCTCAGGTGCGCAAAGGGCTGCGGGATCTGGAAGGCGCGCGCCACGCCCAGCCGCGCCCGCGCATCGGCACGCAGCCCGACCAGCTCGCGGCCTTCGAGCCGGATGCTGCCGGCATCGGGCACGGCCACGCCGGTGATCAGGTTGAACAGCGAGCTCTTGCCCGCGCCGTTCGGCCCGACCACGCCCAGGCACTCGCCGCGCGCGAGCGAGAGCGCCACCCGGTCGGCCACGACGATCTCGCCGTAGCGCTTGCACAGGCCGTCGATGACGAGGCAGTCGGTCATGCAGCTTTCAGCTGCGACAGCAGCTTGAGCTCGTCTTCCACTGGAATCTGCTTGGCCGTGCTGTTGTGCGTGATGACCAGCTCGTACGGGAACTTGCTGCCCGCCTTGGTCTTGCGCCACTGGCCCGCCACCATCGGCGTGACGGCCACGCTCTTGATCGGGCTGCCCTTGAAGTCGATGCGCCCCACCACCGAATCCAGCTGCAGGTTGGCCAGCGCGTCGCGCACGGCCTTCTTGTCCTTCGGGTTCGTGGCGTTCTTCAGCGCCGCAATGCCGACCTCGAACAGCGCGTGGCCGTAGCCGATGGGCTGCGTCCACTGCTTGCCGGTGGTGGCCTCCCAGTCGGCCGCCAGCGCCTTGGCGCTCTGGCCCGTGAGCGACGACTTGAACGGGAAGTTGGGCGTCCACCAGACCTCGGTCGACATGCCGTTGCCCGCCGCGCCCAGCGACTCCACGGCGCTCGGGAACAGGAACGACGCGGCCATGGTCACCACCTCGGGCCGGTAGCCCGCCTGCTGCGCCTGCTTCCAGAAGGTGGCGAAGTGGTTGGCATAGGCAAAGCCCGAGACGATGTTCGCGCGCGCCGCCTTGAAGCTGGACACCTGGTTGCTGAAGTCGTCGGTCGCGATCTTGAAGAAGCCGCCGTTGGTCTCCTTGTAGCCGCGCTGCTTCGCGCCGCCCGGGATGCCCGTGGCCGGATCGGCGAAGGCGTGGCCCGGGCCGTTGTCGATGTACAGCGTGCCCAGCGTGCGTTCCACCTTCAGCGGCTCCCACATGCCGAAGAAGTTCTTCAGCACGTCGTCGGCGCCCCAGAAGAAATGGAACGAGAACGGAAAACCTTTTTGCGGCGTGGAGCCGCGCCCGAAGGTGATGGCCTGCCACGGGCCCATGGTCGAGACCATCGGCACGCCGTTGACGTCGCACAGCTGGCCGGCGGCCAGTGCGGCGTCGCTGTCCTGCACCAGCAGCAGGTCGACCTTCTCGCGCAGCAGCAACTCGCTGGACATGGTGGCGCCGCGGTTGGCGTCGGACTGCGTGTCGCGCACCACGATCTCCACCTTGTAGGTCGTGCCGCCGATGGTCAGGCCGTCCTTCAGCGTGGCGCGCACGCGCTCCAGGCTCCAGGGGTCGGCCTCGCCGAAGTTGGCGCGAACACCCGACAGCGTGGTGAGGTAGCCGATCTTGATGGTCTTCGATTGCGCATGCGCCAGCGCAGGCACGCCGGCCAGCGCGGCCGCGCCGCCGCCGATGACGAGTTGGCGGCGTGTGAGGGCGCCGGAGGCTGCGGGGAAAAGGTCGGCGGACATGGAGGTTCTCCTTGGCGGATGAAGGATGGACAGGTCCGCATCCTCTCTCTGCGCGCCGCCGCGGCGTTATCGAAAACTGGCAAAACGCGGGCCCGTGCCCGCGGATGTCATTCGGGCCGCAGGTTGACCGACTTGGCGATGGCGCGGTAGCGCTCCATGTCGGCCTGGTAGCCGCGGCGCAGCTCGGCCAGCGTCTGTTCGGGCGCCACCTTGCTGCCGCCGAGTTCCAGCGCGCGGCGCAGCTCGGGCTTGAGCATCATCTGGTTGAAGGCCGTGTGCAGCCGCTGCTGCGCGTCCTCGGGCACGCGGTGCGACACCTGGATGCCCGCCCACAGGCTGTAGACGAAGTCGTCCAGGCCCTTGCTGTTGCGGATCAGCGGAATGGCGGTGAAGCGCTCGTGCGGCGCCGAGGCCGCGATGCCCAGCGCCTTGACCTTGCCGGCGTCCAGCAGGTCGGGCACGTTGCCGGCCAGTGGCGCAAACACCAGGTCGATCTGCCCGCCCAGCAGGTCGTTCACCAGCGGCGCGAAACCCTTGTAGGGCACGTGCAGCATCTTGGTGCCCGTCTGCTGCATGAAGCGCTCGCCCAGCAGGTGGTAGAGCGAGCCGGGGCCGATGCTGCCGTAGCTCAGCTCTTTCGTGTCGGGACGGCGCAAGAGCGCGATGAGTTCGTCGACGCTGCCCGCGCCCAGGTCCTTGCGCGCCAGCAGCACCATCGAGGTGACGGCCATCACGCCGATGGGGCGGAAGTCCTCGGCCTTGTAGCGCGCGCTGCTGAGCGTGAGCGGCGTGAGCATCAGCTCCATCGGCGAACCCAGCAGCAGCGCCGTGCCGTCGGCCGGCGCGTTGGCCGCCTTCATCACGCCGAGCGAGCCGCTGGCGCCGGGCACGTTGTCGACGATGGCCGGCTGGCCCAGCAGCCGCGACAGCTCGGGCGCGGCCAGGCGCGCGTTGATGTCGGAGCCGCCGCCCGCGGGGTAGGGCACGATCAGGTTCAGGGTCTTGCCCCCCAGGCCCTGCGCCAGGGCGGGCAGGGCGATGGGGGACAGGCCGGCGGCCAGGCCGGCAGCAATCAGCGAACGTCTGCGCATGGGTTCTCTCCTCGGGTTGTGTGAGATGTGTCGGAGTACGGGAAACAGGGGGCTTGCTACTGCAGCAGCAGCGGCGACTGCACGTTCGCGAAGGGCACGGCCTGGTGCCAGC
This sequence comes from Variovorax sp. GW460-12-1-14-LB1, assembly GCF_059423605.1. Lineage (NCBI taxonomy): Bacteria > Pseudomonadati > Pseudomonadota > Betaproteobacteria > Burkholderiales > Comamonadaceae > Variovorax > Variovorax sp. GW460-12-1-14-LB1. The sequence goes on along the minus strand of NZ_JBWKYF010000056.1, from coordinate 16,374 downwards.
CGTGCGCCATGCGCAGCACGTCGAGGTCGGCGCCGGGGCGGCCGATGAGCTGCAGGCCCATCGGCAGGCCGCGCGTGCCCTCGGCCTGCGAGAAGCCGGCCGGGATCGCCATCGCGGGCAGGCCGGCGAGCGAGGGGCCGATGGTCACTTCCATCCAGCGGTGGTAGGTGTCCATGGCGCGGCCGCCGACCTCGCGCGGCCAGTGCGTGTCGACCGGCAGCGGGAACACCTGCGCGGCCGGCAGCACCAGGAAGTCGAAGCGTTCGAAGAGCTGCAGCAGCGCGGCATGCCACTGCGTGCGCGTGACGGCCGCCTCGTGCAGCGCGGCGGCGCTCAGGCGCTCGCCCTGCTCGATCTCCCAGCAGGCCTCGGGCTTGAGCTGCGCGCGCGTGGCCGGGTCGGCATGCAGCCCGCGCAGCGCGCCGGCGACGATGAAGCCGCGCAGGCGCAGCCAGGCGGTCCACAGGGCGTTGAAATCGAAGGCGGGCACGGCAGGCGCGACGCTGCAGCCCAGCGTGTCGAAATGCCGCAGCGCCGATTCGCACAGCGCCATGACGCCCGGGTCCATCGGCAGGTGGCCGCCGAGGTCGCCGAGCCAGGCGATGCGCTGGCCGCGCAGCTCCGCATCGAGCGGTTGCGCAAAGGCCTCGCCGTCGCCGGCCAGGCTCAGCGGCGAGCGCGCGTCGTAACCGGCCTGCACCGACAGCAGCCAGGCCACGTCCTCGGGCGTGCGGCCCATCGGCCCTTCGCAGCCCAGCTGCTGGAAGAACAGCTCCGGCCCCGGCCCGGTGGGCACGCGACCCAGCGACGGGCGCAGGCCGTAGACGTGGTTCCAGGCCGCGGGGTTGCGCAGCGAACCCATCATGTCGCTGCCGTCGGCCACCGGCAGCATGTGCAGCGCCAGCGCCACCGCGGCGCCGCCGCTGCTGCCGCCGGCCGCATGGTCGAGGTTCCAGGCGTTGCGCGTGGTGCCGAACACCGTGTTGTAGGTGTGCGAGCCCAGGCCGAACTCGGGCGTGTTGCTGCGCCCCACGAAGAGCGCGCCGGCGCGGCGCAGGCGCTCGACCATGATCGCGTCGTGCGGCGTGACCTGCCTGGCGAACACCGGGCTGCCCATGGTGGTCGGCAGGCCGGCGGTGGCGACGAAATCCTTCGGCGCCATGGGGAAGCCGTGCAGCCGGCCCACCGCGTCGCCGCGCGCGCGTTGCGCATCGCAGGCATCGGCCTGGCGCAGCATCGCTTCGGGCGGTTGCAGCGACACCAGCGCGTTGACCTGCGGGTTGAGGCGCTCGATGCGCGCGAGGCAGGTCTGCATCAGTTCGCGGCACGAGAGCTCGCGGCGTTGCAGGGCGGCGGCGAGCGAACGGGCGCTGGGAAGGGGTGGCAGCGTGGCGGACATATGGCGGTCAACGATAGCGACCGCCTCCGCAAGCAGGTATCAAAAAACGGCAAAACTGGCGCCCCGAAAACCGAGGGATTCCCCTCGGCCCGTGCACCGGATCAGTGCCTCGTGAGCGCCGCGCCGCGCAGCGTCTGCGAGGGCAGCTCGCCGAACTGGCGCCGGTAGTCCGTCGCGAACTGGCTCAGGTGCCAGAAGCCCCAGTGCGCCGCGATGTCCTGCACCGAACGCGACTCGGGCCGCTTCAGTGCGCGGCGCACGCCGTTCAGGCGCAGCGCCCGCAGGTAGCGCGCGGGGCTCAGGCCCAGCGTTTCCTGGAAGCAGTAGTTCAGCTTGCGCTGGCTCGCGCCGATGCGGCTGCACACCTGCAGCATCGACAGCGGTTCGTCGGGCCGCGACATCATCAGCTCGCAGGCGCGGCGCACCACGCGGCGGTGCGCCTCGGTGGAACGCAGCTCGCGCAGGTCGACGTCTTCAGGCAAGGCGTTGAGCCACGCCAGCAGCACGTCGTCGCGCAGCTGCACCGTGGCGACGGGGTCGTCGAGCAGGCTGGGCATCGCGTCGAGCGCGCTGAAGGCGCCGCGCAAGGTGCCGCGCAGCGACTGCATGGTGGGGTCGTCGAAGTGCAGCACCACGCGCCGTTCGAGCCATGCCGGCGGCGCGCGGTCGTTCAGGCGTTCGGTGAGCGACTGCAGCAGCGCGTTGTCGACCACGATGCCCGTCAGCTCGAAGCCCGGCGGGCTGCACAGGTCGAGTTCGTCGCAGCGTCCGACCATCACCGATTCGGTGTCCAGCCGCTGGCCCGAGAAGCGCGCCTCGCCGTCCTGCCGGCAGGTGAGGGCGAAGCCGCAGCAGTCGGGGTTCATCTCGCCGTGCTGGCGCAGCGCGCGGTTGGTGGTCTCGCGCACCAGCCGCAGGCCGGGCAGTTGCACGTGGTCGAGAAAGCCGGCGAAGCTGCCGCCCGAGAGCATGTCGCACGCCAGGTGCCAGCCGTTCTGGCCGCTGGCGTAGGCGTCGATGTCGTGCGTGGACAGGGTCCAGCGCGTCGCGACGGTGGGGGCGGGGGCAGGAAGAACGGAGGCGGTCTGGCTGGTCATGGCGGTCCGGCGAAGCGGTGGCAGGGGTGCGAAGACCCATGCCGGAAGCAATCTCCAGACCAGATTGTTTCGTTGACAACGATCTTAAAGTGACAGGGCAAACCCCTAAGCCACCCGACCGTGGCCTATGCGAGTTCGCCGCTGGGCTCGAAGCCGGTGGTGCTGTCGAACAGCTTCTGCACGATGGTCTGCAGCACCTGGCGCTCGTCGGCCGTGAGCTGCGAAAACAGGCGCTGCGCGGTGTCGTGCGCCAGCGGCACCATGTCGCGGTACAGCGCCAGGCCTTCTTCCTCGAGCGACACGATGACCTTGCGGCGGTCGTCGGCCGAGGGGTGCATGTTGGCCAGGCCCAGGTCCACCAGCCGGTGCTGCGCGCGGCTCACGCGGGCCTTGTCCATGCTCGTCTTCTGTGCGATTTCGAGCGCCGACAGCGCACCGTACTTGCCCAGCACCACGACGATGCGCCACTCCGGAATCTGCAGCGAGAAGCGGCTGGCGATCGACTGGCCTACCGTCTGGCTCACGCGGTTGGCGACCACCGAGAGTTGAAAGGGCAGGAAGGTCTCGAGGTCGAAGGCCGGGGCGCTCGCGGCGCTGCTGCGTGCCTTGGGCAGGGGCTTGGCGCTGGGCCGGGAAGGGGTGCGTGAACGGGGCACGGTGAGGTCGTGGCGTGGAGGCGTCGTGAAAGAAGATCGGCGCGGACAGTATAGGAAGGCCCTTGCGCATCACGCACGAGGCCGCGCGAGGTTTGCCAGTTTTCGATAACGCGGCAAGGGGCTCGCTCCCTATCGTGCAGGGCATGGACTACCCCGAACTCGCACTGCACATCGCCGGTCAATGGCGCACGCAGACCGCCGGCGGCCGCCGCGCGGTCGTCAACCCTGCCACTGAAGAAGTCATCGCACAGCTGCCGCTGGCCGGCCGCGAGGAGCTCGCCGAAGCGGCCGCGTCCGCGCGTCGCGGCTTCGTGCAGTGGCGCGGCAAGAGCGCACTCGAACGCTGCAACATCCTGCGCACCGCCGCGCAACACATCCGCGAGCAAGCCAAGGCCATCGCGCACGTGCTCACGCTCGAACAGGGCAAGCCGCTGGCCGAGTCGCTGCGCGAGGTCACGCTGTCGGCCGACATCATCGACTTCCAGGCCGAGGAGGCCAAGCGTTTGTACGGGCGCCTCGTGCCGCCGCGTGTCGAGGGCATCCTCTCGCAGTCGGTGATGCGCCAGCCTGTGGGGCCGGTGGCGGCCTTCACGCCGTGGAACTTTCCGGCCAACCTGCCGGCGCGCAAGCTCGCGAGCGCACTGGCCGCGGGCTGCAGCGTGGTCATCAAGCCCGCGGAAGAAACGCCGGGCACCTGCATGCTGCTGGTACGCGCCTTTCTCGACGCGGGCGTGCCGCCCGATGCACTGAACATGGTGTGCGGCGACCCGGCCGAGGTGTCGTCGTTCCTCATCGACCATCCGGCCATCGCCAAGGTGTCGTTCACCGGCTCGGTGGCCGTGGGCAAGCTGCTGGGCGAGCAGGCGGCGCGGCATGTGAAGCGCTTCACCGGCGAACTCGGCGGCCACGCGCCGGTGATCGTCTGCGACGATGCCGACTTTCCCTTCGCGCTCAAGCAGTCGCTGGCCGCCAAGTTCCGCAACGCGGGCCAGGTGTGCGCGTCGCCGATCCGCTTCTACGTGCCGCGCGCACGCTTCGCTGAATGGAGCGAAGCCTTCGTGCAGGCCGCGCGCGCGCTGCGCCTGGGCGACGGCACCGACCCCGCCACGCAGATGGGCCCGCTCGCGCACGCGCGCCGCATCGAGGACATGCAGCGCTTCGTCGACGACGCCGTGGAGCGCGGCGCGCAGCTGCTGTGCGGCGGCCACCGCGTGCAGCGCCCCGGCTTCTTCTTCGAGCCCACCGTGATCGCCAACGCTCCGGCCGACAGCCGCGTGATGCGCCAGGAGCCCTTCGGCCCCATCGCCGTGCTGCAACCGTACGACACGCTGGACGAAGCCATCGCGCAGGCCAACGCCTTGCCCTACGGCCTGGGCGCCTACGCCTTCACGCGCGACCTGCACACCGCGCACCGCCTGGGCGACGCGCTCGAGGCCGGCATGGTCGGCATCAACCACTTCGGCGTCTCGCAGCCCGAGATGCCCTTCGGCGGCTGGAAGGAAAGCGGCATCGGCCAGGAGATGGGCGCCGAAGGCCTGCTGCACTACACCGAGGTCAAGACCCTCACCGTCGGCGTGCCGTTCTGAGCACGCGCATCGAACACTTCCGGAGACCTGCATGACAACGAAAGAAGCCGCCGCCGTGGCGGCGCTCAAGCAAGACAACGCCCAGTACCTGTGGCACCCCATGGCGCATCCGCAGGCCATGCTCAAGACGAAGCCCGACATCATTGCGCGCGGCCAGGGCTGCTGGATCTGGGACGTGGACGGTCACAAGATGCTCGACGGCGTCGGCGGCCTGTGGGCCGCGAACCTGGGCCACAGCAACCAACCGGTGCGCGACGCGATCGTCGCGCAGCTGGACGAGCTGCCCTTCTACAACGTGTTTCGCGGCACCACGCACCCGCGCGCCATCGAGCTGTCGGCTCGCCTGGTCAAGACCATGGAACCCGACGGCGTGGCCGCCGTGTTCTTCAGCAACGGCGGCTCCGACGCGGTCGAAGGCGCGCTCAAGCTCGCGCGCCAGTACTGGAAGCTCAAGGGCCAGGCCGACCGCTTCAAGTTCATCGCGCTGCGCCAGGGCTACCACGGCGTGCACTTCGGCGGCATGAGCGTGAACGGCAACCTGAACTTCCGCCGCGCCTACGAGCCGCTGCTGCCGGGCTGCTTTCACGTCGACACGCCGTGGCTGTACCGCAACCCCTACACGCAGGACCCGGAAGAACTCGGCGAGATCTGCGCCACGCTGCTGGAGCGCGAGATCCAGTTCCAGGGCCCCGACACCGTGGCCGCCTTCATCGCCGAGCCGATCCAGGGCGCGGGCGGCGTGATCGTGCCGCCGCCCAACTACTGGCCGCGCGTGCGCGAGATCTGCGACAAGTACGGCGTGCTGCTCATCGCCGACGAGGTCGTCACCGGCTTCGGCCGTGGCGGCGCGATGTTCGGCACGCGGCTGTGGAACGTGAAGGCCGACCTGTGGTGCCTGGCCAAGGGCATCTCGTCGGGCTACGTGCCGCTGGGCGCCACCGCCATCGGCAACAAGGTGGCCGAGGTCTTCCTCAACGACCCCACGGGCCAGGCCGCGGTGGGCCACGGCTACACCTACAGCGCGCACCCGGTGGCGGCAGCCGCGGCGCTCGCCACGCTGGACCAGATCGAGGCGCTCGACGTGCCCGGCAACGCGGCGCGCGTGGGCGCGCATTTCCAGGCGCGCGTGCGGCCCTTCGTCGACAAGTTCAGCTTCGTCGGCGACGTGCGCGGCATGGGCCTCATGCTGGGCATCGAGATGGTGGCCGACAAGGCGACGCGCACCACGCTGCCGCGCGGCAACCCGATCGCCGCGAAGGTGGCGCAGGCGGCCTACCAGCGCGGGCTGATGGTGCGCATCTCGGGGCCGAACCTCATCCTCTCGCCGCCGCTGGTCATCACGCGCGAGGAGGTGGACTTCATGGTCGATGCGCTCGAAGGCGCGTTCGCCGACGTGGAAGCGACGCTGTGAGCCGAGCGCCCACGATCCTGCTGATCGGCACCGCCGACACCAAGAGCGCCGAGCTGCTGTTCATGCGCGAGTGCATCGAGGCCGGTGGCGGCCGTGTCGTCGTGATGGACGTGGGCGTGCTCGACGGCGCGCCCTTCGTGCCCGACATTCCCAACACCGAAGTCGCCGCGGCCGCCGGCAAGACCGTCGCCGAGGTGGCGCAAAGCGGCGACGAGAACAGCGCCATGACATTGATGGCGCGCGGCGCCGCGAAGCTCGCCGCGCGCTGGCAGGCCGAGGGCCGCATCGACGGCCTGCTCGCGCTGGGCGGCACCATGGGCACCGACCTGGCGCTCGACGTGGCGCAGGCGCTGCCGCTGGGCGTGCCGAAGGTGCTGGTGTCGACCATCGCCTACTCGCACCTGCTGCCGCCCGAGCGCATTCCGCCCGACCTCATCATGGTGCTGTGGGCCGGCGGGCTTTATGGCCTCAACAGCCTGTGCCGCTCGGCCCTGAGCCAGGCCGCGGGCGCGGTGCTCGGCGCCTGCCGCCAGGCCTGCGTGCCGGCCTTCGAGAAGCCGCTGGTGGGCATGACCTCGCTGGGCTCCAGCGCGCTCACCTACATGAAGACGCTCAAGCCCGCGCTCGAAGCGCGCGGCTACGAAGTCGCCGTGTTCCACACCACCGGCATGGGTGGGCGTGCCTTCGAGGCGCTGGCCGCCGAAGGCCGCTTCTGCGCGGTGATGGACTTCAGCCTGCAGGAGCTGGCCAACCAGCTCGGCGGCTCGTGCGTGACGGCCGGGCCTGATCGCCTGCTCGGCGCGGGCCGCGCAGGCACGCCGCAGATCGTCGCGCCCGGCGCCATCGACATGCTCGACTACCCGGCCTGGCAGTCCACGCCCGAAGGCCTGGAAGGCCGGCCCACGCACATCCACAACCGGCTGCTGGCCTCGACACTGAGCGCGCCCGCGTTCCGCCGTGGCGTGGCCGCCGAGATCGCGCGCCGCCTCGCGCGCGCCGAGGGCGCCACCTGCCTGCTGATGCCGCTGCAAGGCATCGAAGGCTGGGACCGGCCCGGCGAGCCGCTGCACGACCCCGAAGGCCTCGCGGCCTTCACCGAGGCACTGCGCGGCAGTGTCGATCCGGCGCGGCTCGTCGAGCTCGATGTGCACATCAACGACAGCGCCTTCTGCGACGCCGCATTGCGCGTGTTCGACGCCTGGGTGGCCGACGGCACCGTACCCGCAGGGAGCCGCGCATGAGCCCCGCCGCACAAGCCCTCGTGCTCGACTTCGGCGGCGTCATCAGCCGCACGCTGTTCGAGACCCACGCGCTCACCGAAGAGGCGCTGTCGCTGCCGCGCGGCACGCTCACCTGGCGCGGCCCCTTCGACCTCGCGAGCGATCCGCTGTGGCGCGACATGCAGGCCGACAAGCTCTCGGAGCGCGACTACTGGATGGCGCGCACGCGCGAAGTGGGCGCGCTGGTCGGCGAACGCTGGGACCGCATGGAGACCTTCGTGCAGCGCGCGCGCGGCGCCGACCCCGAGGCCGCCATCCGCCCCGAGGCGCTCGCGGCCATCGAGGCGGCGCGCCGCGCCGGCTGCCGGCTCGCCATCCTGTCGAACGAGCTCGACCTGTTCTATGGCGCGGGCTTTCGCCAGCGCCTGCCCTTCATGAGCGCCTTCGACGTGGTGGTCGATGCCACGCACACCGGCATCCTCAAGCCCGATGCGCGCGCCTACCAGCAGTGCCTGGACCAGCTCGGCCTGCCCGCCGATGCCTGCGTGTTCGTCGACGACCAGCTGCGCAACATCGCCGGCGCGCAGCGCGTGGGCCTGCGCACCGTGCACTTCGACGTGATGTATCCGGGCGCGAGCTATGCGCAGGCGCTCTCGATGCTGGGCGTTTCTCCTTCTTCTTCCCTTTGACCGAGTTCCCGATGACCCCGACCTTCGAACCCACCGTGCCGCGCGAGCGCGTGCAGGCCCTGATGCAGGCCGAACAGGCGCGCTATGCGCGCACCCACGCGCGCAGCGGCGAACGCTTTGCGCAGGGCCAGCGGGCCTGGCTCTACGGCGCGCCCTCGCACTGGATGCGTCGCTGGATCGGCGGCTGGCCGCTGTATGTGCAGGACGCGCAGCTGCCCTACGGCGCGCGCTTCGTCGATGTGGACGGCAACGGCTACGCCGACTTCTGCCTGGGCGACACCGGCGGCATGTGCGGCCACGGCCACCCGGCGGTGGTCGAGGCGCTGGCGCGGCAGGTGCGCGTGGGCAGCTCGCTGATGCTGCCGACCGACGACGCGGCCTGGGTCGGCGAAGAGCTGTCGCGCCGCTTCGGCCTGCCGTACTGGAACCTCACGACCTCGGCCTCGGACGCCAACCGCGCCTGCATCCGCCTGGCGCGCATGGTCACGGGCCGGCCGCGCGTGCTGGTGTTCTCGGGCTGCTACCACGGCTCGGTGGAAGAGGCGCATGTGGAGCTGCGCGACGGCGCCGTTGCGATGCGCAACGACATCCACCCCAACGGCTTTCCGCACGACCAGCTCTCGGCCGTGGTCGAGTTCAACGACGTGCCCGCGCTGGAGCGCGCGCTGCGCGCCGGCGACGTGGCCTGCGTGCTGGCCGAGCCGGCCATGACCAACTACGGAATGATCGCGCCCGCGCCCGGCTTTCACGACGCGCTGCGCCGCCTCACGCGCGAGACCGGCACGCTGCTGGTCATCGACGAGACCCACACCATCTCCAGCGGCCCCGGCGGCTACACGCGCGAGCATGGGCTCGCGCCCGACATGTTCGTGATCGGCAAAGCGATTGCCGGCGGCATTCCCGCCGCCGCCTTCGGCCTCAGCGCCGAGACCGCCGAGCGCGTCTGGCAGGTGCTGCCCAAGCTGCACCCGACGAAACGCCAGTCGGCGCACGCCGGCTTCGGCGGCACGCTGGCGGGCAACGCGCTCACCGTGGCCGTGATGCGCGCGGTGCTCTCGCAGGTGCTCACGCCCGAGGCCTTCGATCGCATGCTGGTGCTGGCGCAGCGCCTGGCCGAAGGCGTCAACGCCAGCATCGCCGCGGCGGGATTGCCGTGGCATGCCACGCAGGTCGGCGCGCGCGTGGAGACGCTCTTTTGCGCCGACGCGCCGCGCAACGCGAGCGACGTGCGCCGCACGCGCGACGGCGAGCTCGAGGCGCTGCTGCACCTGTACATGATGAACCGCGGCGTGCTCATCACGCCCTTCCACAACATGATGCTGTGCTGCCCCGGCACCACCGAACGCGAGGTGGACGAGCACAACGCGGCCTTCGCCGAGTTCGTGCGGGAGTGCAAGGGATGAGCACGCCCGATCTCTTCGGCCTGCAGGGCAAGGTCGCGCTGGTCACCGGTGGCGGGCGCGGCATTGGCGCGGCCATCGCGCAGGTGTTTGCGGAGGCCGGTGCCTCGGTGCTCATCGCCAACCGCACCGGCAGTGCGGGCGAGGCGGTGGCGGCCGCGCTGCGTGCGCGTGGCTTCGCGGCGCAGGCACTGGCCTGCGACATCGGCCGGCGCGACGAGGCCGAGCGCGCGGTGGCCGAGGCGGTGCGCGTGTTCGGCGCGCTCGACATCGTGGTCCACAACGCGGCCGTGAACCCCTGGGCTGCCATCGACGCGATGACCGACGAGCAGTTGGAGCACACGCTGGCCGTCAACCTCAAGGCCTGCTTCTGGCTCACGCAGGCCGCTGTGCCGCACCTGCGTGCGCGCGGCGGCGGGCGGCTGCTCGTCACCTCGTCGGTGACCGGGCCGCGCGTGGCCATGCCGGGCAGCGCGCACTACGCGGCCAGCAAGGCCGGCGTGAACGGCTTCATCCGCACCGCGGCGCTGGAGTACGCGCGCGAGGGCATCACCGTGAACGGCGTGGAGCCGGGCTACATCGCCAAGCAGGGCGGCTCGCTGCTGTCCGACCCGGCCAAGGCCGCGCGCATCGCGCGCCACATCCCGGCCGGCGAACTGGGGCGGCCCGAGGACATCGCCTACGCGATGCGCTTCCTGGCGAGCCCGGCGGCGCGCTACATCACGGGGCAGACGATCGTGGTCGATGGTGGTTCGACCTTGCCCGAAAGCCCGTTCTTCGCGGAGGCATCGGAGTGACCGCGCGCCTGCATGGCAAGGCCTGCCTCGTCGTCGGCGCGGCGACCGGCATCGGTGCCGCCGTGGCCGCGCGCTTCGCGGCCGAAGGCGGGCGCGTCGCGGTGGCCGGCTGGCCGCGTCCGCAGCCGGTGGGCGACGGCCCGGCCTTCGATTGCGACGTGACCGACGACGCGGCGGTGCGCGCCACCGTGGCCGCGGTGCAGGCCGCGTTCGGCCGCATCGACGTGCTCGTGAACTGCGCCGGCATCGTGCGCAGCGACGACGCGGCCGACATCGACGACGGCGACTGGCACCGCCTGCATGAGGTCAACCTCGGCGGCACCATGCGCTGCCAGCGCGCCGTGCTGCCCGGCATGGTGGCGCAGGGCGGCGGCGCCATCGTCAACATCGCCTCGGTCGCGGCCTTCAACGCCGGCGCCGGCATGGCGAGCTATGCGTCCAGCAAGGCCGGCGTGGTCGCGCTCACGCGCTCGGCCGCGCAGGCCTACGGCCCGCAGGGCGTGCGCGTGAACGCGCTGTGCCCCGGCTGGGTCGACACGCCCATGAGCCGCCAGGAGATGCGCGACCTGGCCGCCGAACGCGGCATCGACGAAGACGCCGCGCGCGCGCAGACGGTGGCGCGCATCGCGCTGGGCCGCATGGCCACGCCCGAGGAGATGGCCGCCGCCTGCCTGTTCCTGGCCAGCGACGAAGCCTCGTTCGTGACCGGCGCGGCGCTGGTGGCCGATGGCGGGGCGCGGGTGCCGGCCGCCGCGCGCGCAGCCTGAAGTGCGCAGGGTCCGAGGAACCCCGTTGACCCGATAAGGGGCCGATTGCCGAATCGGAAGTTGTGCTCTAGTCTCCCGATCCTTGCGAGGAACGAAGGAGAAGACGAGGCCATGAAATGAGCGTTCGGTCCGCAGAGTTGCTCTTCCAGAGGGGACAGTATTGCAATGCACAAAAGGTCCTGGAGGGACTGGTGCAGGCCGGTCGAAGCGTGGGGGCCGCGCATCGACTGCTCGGCTTCATCGCGGGCCGGCAACTGGATTTCGGGAGGGCCGTGGAGCAGCTGCGGAACTCGTTGCACTACGAGCCCGGTTGCCTCGAGACCTGGTACTACCTCGGCGTCGCCTTGCTTCGCTCCGATCAGCACAGGGCCGCGGCAGAGGCCTTTGGCCAGGTTCTTTTGCGCAATCCCGATGTCTTCGAGGCCGCGCATGATTTGGGGCTCGCACTGCTCGCCACCGGGAGAACCACGGAGGCCCTCACGCATTTCGAGCGCGCGGTGCACTTGCGGCCGGATGCGTTCGAAGCCCATCTGAACCGAGGGGCAGCCTGTGGAAAGCTGCGGATGTACGAGCAGGAGTTGGCATGCTACGAGCGCGCCATGGCACTGCAGAAGTCGCACCCTGCGTTGATCATGAATTACGGTACGGCACTGTGCCAGGCACGCCGTTTTTCCGACGCGGTCGACCTGTACGAGAGCACCTTGCGAGACCATCCCGGCGAAGCGGACTTCGCGTTCGCCCGCGGTGGGCTTTGCTACGCCAAGGCGGCAATCGCCGACTGGCAGGGTCTCGATGAACAGGTGGCGCTGTTGCGCGATGAAATTCGCCAGGGATGGGTGTGCGTCGAGCCCTTTGCGCTTCTGAATCTCCCCTCGACACCGAAAGAGCAATTGCAGGCAGGGAGGCTCCATGCGGCAAGCCTTTATCCGATGGCGCCCCAGCCGCTGCATGCCATCGAGCGGAAAAGGGAGGGGCGAATACGCTTGGCTTACATGTCTGCCGATTTCGGAAAGCATGCGACGTCTTACCTCATTGCCGAAGTGTTCGAGCGACATGACCGCGAGCGCTTCGAGATCACTGCGATCTCCCTGCGAAGGAGCGACGGCAGCGCCATGCGCCAGCGTCTCGAGCGTGCCTTCGACCGCTTCATCGATGCGCATGAGCTGTCGGACATGGAAGCGGCGCAGGCCATCGTCGATCTGGAGATCGACATCCTGGTAGACCTGGGTGGCTATACCTACGGTGCAAGACCTTCGGTGCTGGCTTTGCGGCCCGCGCCAGTTCAGATCAGCTACCTGTGCTTTCCAGGCACGCTCGGTGCGCCGTTCATCGACTATCTGGTGGCCGACGCGTTCCTGGTTTCCGAGGCGGCGCATGAGGATTTCAGCGAGAAGATCATCTGCCTGCCCCACAGCTACCAGCCCAACGACTCGCGTCGCACGATGATTTCCGGGCCCATGTCGCGCACCGCCGTCGGCCTGCCGGAAGGTGCCTTCGTCTTCTGCAACTTCAATGGCAGCCAGAAGCTCAACGCCCAGTTTTTTGGCATCTGGGCCCGCCTGCTGAATCAGGTCGACAACAGCGTTTTCTGGCTCAGGAGTGGCTCCGATCTCTACAACGACAACCTGCGCTCATGGGCCCGCGAACACGGCGTCGATTCAGGACGGCTGGTTTTTGCGCCTTGGGTTGAACAAGAGACGCACCTCAGGCGATTGCAACTGGCCGATCTTTGCCTGGACAACCTGCCCTACAACGCACACACGACGGCCAGTGACGCGCTCTGGGCGGGGGTGCCGCTGGTGACCTGTGCCGGCCCCACCTTCGCGGGCCGCGTGGCGGGCAGCGTGCTCACGGCAGCGGGTTTTCCGCAGCTGATCACAGATTCGCCGTCCGCTTATGAGGCGCTGGCCCTGGCCCTTGCCACGGACCCGTCACGCCTCGCCGCGTTGCGGGCCGAGCTGGCTGCGGCGCGCGACACCTGCACGCTGTTCGACACGGGGCAGTACACCCGCCATCTCGAACAAGGATTCACCGCAGCCTGGGAGCGGTGCCGTGCGAACCTGGCACCGGACCACATCGACATTGGCCGTACCCGGCGAGTCCCGGCCTGAATCTGAGCTTCTGGCCGTCGACGGCGGTGCGCGATGCACATGCCACGACGCCCGCCCGGGCGTATGCTTGCGCGCCGCGGAGGGTTTTCAAAGATGCTTCCCATCGTCGTTGCGCTCATGGCGACCGTCATCCTGCTGGTCTGGATGGGGTTCTTCATGATGGGCTCGCTGCCCTTGCTCGTGCTCTCGCACGACACCCCGCTGGATTCGCGCTTCATCCGCGGCCTGTTCAACGTCTACTACGTGGCCGTGGTGCTCACCGCGAGCGCGGCGGCGCTCAGCTATGCGTGGTGCGGCAAGCCCTTCTTCGCAGTCGGCATGGCCTTCATCGCCGGCCTGGCCTTCGCGCTGCGCCGCTGGCTCATCATTCCGCGCATGGACCTGCTGCGCCACACGATCCCGGCCACGGACACGTCGATCGTGCAGTTCCGCAAGCTCCACATCGCGGGCATGGTGCTCAACGTGATGCAGCTGGGCACGGTGGCCTGGGCGCTCACGCAGCTGGGGTTGTGAGCGACACCGGCCTCTCTGTCTCTAGCGCAGGAACCGCCCTTCCTTCGTCACCCGCACCATCTCGATGAAGCGCGAGCCCGTGTTGCTGGCGCCGGTGAAGTCGATCTCCATGTTGCCGATGCGCAGCTTCATCGCCTTCAGCGTGGCGTGCAGCTTGGCGCGCGTGAGGTCGCGGCCGGTGCGGCGCAGGGCCTCGATCATCACGAGCGCGTTCACATAGCCTTCGTAGCTGAGGTAGCCGATGTCGACCTTGGCGCGCTCGGCCAGCTGGCGGAATTCGCGCGCGGTGGCGTCGACCTCGCTCCAGGGGTAGGGCACGATCTGCGAGATGGCCAGGCCGCTGGTCTTGTCGCCCACGAGCTTGGCCGTGACGTCGCCCGGCACGATCGACATGCCGTAGAACATCTGGCGCCCGCCGGCGGTCCAGGCGCTCTTCATGACCTCGCCGCCGATGCCGCCGCCCAGGTACATGAGCACGGCCTGCGCCTGGCTGTCGGCCAGCGCCTTGCCTGCGGCCTCGTTGGTCGTGCCGTCGCCCTTCACGGGAACCGCCGCCACGGGCTTGAGCTTGAGCGTGTCGAGCGCCGCCTCGACCAGCCGCGCCACTTCGGCGCCGCCGGGGTTGTCCAGGTAGGCCACGGCGATGCGCGAGACGCCGATGGTGCTCAGGTGCTGCACCAGCGCCTGCGCCTCGCGCGCGAAGGTGGCGCGCACGAAGTAGCCCGAGCCGGCGACCTTCTCGCGCGCCGAGTCCGACACCGCATAACCGCCCACCATCGGCGCGCCGCTCTGGCCCAGCACCTTGGCCGCGGCGGCGGTGGTGCCCGAGCCCACGCAGCCGAAGAAGGCGAAGGCACGGTGCTCGGCGAGCAGCTTCTCGTAGTTGGCGACGGCCTTCTCGGGCTTGAGCTCGTCGTCGAGCGAGACCAGCTTGAGCTTGCGGCCCGCGAGCCCGCCCTGCGCATTGACCGCGTCGAAGGCCAGCCCGGCGCCGGCCATCACGACCTTGATCGGCACGCCCAGCGGACCGCTCAGGATGCCGGTGTGGCCGAGGACGATCTCGCCGTCGCTGACGCCGTTCTCGGCGGCCAGGGCGGTGGAAGGCAAGGAAAGGAGGGGGCCGAGTCCGGCCGTCGCCGCGGCCGAGGCGGCGAGAAAACGTCTGCGATGCATGGAACCGATTCCGCTTTTAGATACAACTGATAACAATTGAAAGCGAAAGCGAGTCCCCGCGCCGCCGGGGTTTACCCCCTGTGTTGCGCCGTGTCCTCGCCGGGCGGCTCGCGCAGCTGCCAGGCCGCGCAGACGGCCAGCGCGCACAGGCCGGCCAGCATGAGGAACACCTCGTCGAAGGCGGCCAGCCGCGCCGCGGTGCTCACCGGGTTGGCGAGCGAGTCGCCGTGCGCCGCCAGGCGCCATTCGAGAATGATGGCGCACAGGCTCACGCCCACGGCGCCGCCGAGCATGCGCACGAAGCTGATCGCGCTGGCGCCCTGCGGGATGAGCGGCTTGGCCAGCGGGCGCATCGACCCGAGGTTGAGCGAGGGCAGGATGAAGCCCAGCCCGATGCGCCCGACGATCGCGAACACCACCAGCAGCCACAGCGGGCTGTCCAGCCGCAGCACGGCCATGAGCGCGAACGACACCGCCAGCAGCGCCAGGCCGATGCTCACCAGGAGCCAGGTCGGTTGCTTGTCGGCCAGCCGGCCCACGCCCGCGATGGTGAAGGCCAGCACGATGCCGGCCGGCAGCAGGGTGGTGCCCACGTGCGAGGCCGACAGGTGCAGCCCCACCTGCATGTACACCGGCAGCAGGTAGGTCGAGCCGAACAGCGCGGTGCCGTAGATGAAGGCGACCAGGCTGCCCATCGCGAACTGGCGGTAGCGAAAGAGCGCGAGGTTCATGAGCGGCGCGCCGCCCGAGGCCATGAGCCGGCGCTGCCACCACACGAAGGCGGCGAAGGCCACGAGCGCGCCGGCCAGCAGCAGCGCGGCCTGCAGCGGCGAATCGCCGCGCAGCTCGACCAGCCCGTTCAGCAGGCACAGCGTGCCCACGGTGCCCAGCGCCAGTCCGCGCGCATCGAGCCCGCTGCCGCGCGTCGCGGCCACGCCGCCGGGCGCGGTCTTGGGCACGAACTTGTAGGCCAGCCAGATCGAGGCCAGGCAGAAGGGCACCACCATGAAGAAGATCGAGCGCCAGCCGAACAGGTCGACCAGCACGCCGCCGATGCTCGGCCCGATGGCCGGCGCCAGCACCACGCCCATGCCGAAGATGCCGCTGGCGCGCCCCTGCTCGTGCGGCTCGAAGGCGCGCAGGATGATGATGGCCGGAATGGGCTGCACCACGCCCGCGGCCAGCCCCTCGGCCACGCGCGCCAGCAGCACCAGCGGGTAGTGGTTGGCCAGCCCGCCCACGATGCCGCCGGCCAGCAGCAGGAGCATCGTGCCCACGTAGGTGCGCCGGTAGCCGTAGCGCGACAGCAGCCAGGGCGTGGTGAGCATCGACACCGTCATCGCCACCATGAAGCCCGAGCTGACCCACTGCGCGCGCTCCTGGCCCAGCGCGAAGTGGTGGCTCATGTCGGGGATCGCCACGTTGACGATGGTCGAGGACATGATGGACGCCATCGTCCCCACCATGACCGACAGCAGCAGGTACCAGCGGTAGCGCTCGCCGTAGCGGGCGCGCAGGGCGCCCATGGAGGGCGGCGTGTCAGGGGGTTGGGGGG
>NZ_JBWKYF010000055.1:0-44835 GCF_059423605.1 Variovorax sp. GW460-12-1-14-LB1 | reverse complement strand
GTCATGGGGCGGCGCAGGGACGGTCGCGGGTCCGTCGTCCTACAAGCATATCGGTGTTTGCGGAGTCGACCGCGCGCGGGCCGGTCGCACAATGCGGCGGCTGTCCCCTGTGCGTCAAGTCTCCAAAGAACAAGCCATGCATCCATCGACCCCCGACTCCGTCCATGACCCGGCCGCGCCCGAGGCGGCCCCCACGCTTTCGGCCGAACTCGCCGCGCCCACCGTCAGCCGCGCCTACCGCTGCCAGTGCGGGCGCCCCGTGTTCCTGCGCAACAGCGAGTGCCTGGCCTGCCACACGCCGCTGGGCTACGTGATCGACCGCCTCGGCGTGGTGCCGCTGGCGCCCGCCGAAGGCGAGGGCGCCTTGCCCGACACCTTCACTGTCTTCGGCGACCCGCACGGCGCCACCTACCGCCGCTGCGCCAACCTCATGACGCCGGCCGCCTGCAACTGGATGGTGGCGCAGCCGCGCGAGGGCGAGACCATTCCGGCCGACACGCAGGGCCTGGCGCCCGGCTACTGCCTGGCCTGCAGCGTCACGCGCACCATCCCCGACCTGTCGGTGGAGGCCAACGGCGAACTCTGGCGCAAGCTCGAGATGCCCAAGCGCCGCCTGATCTCGCAGCTGCTCGCGCTCGGCCTGCCGGTGGTGAGCCGCCATGCCGATCCGGTGCACGGGCTGGCCTTCGACTTTCTCAGCAACATGCCGGGCGCCCCGCACGTGATGACGGGCCACGAGCACGGCCTGATCACGCTCAATGCCGAGGAGGCCGAAGACGCCGTGCGCGAGCGCATCCGCGCCGAGATGCACGAGCCCTACCGCACGCTGCTGGGGCACTTTCGCCACGAGATCGGCCACTACTACTGGGACCTGCTGGTGCTGCCCACGCGCTGGATCGACGACTACCGCGTGCTCTTCGGCGACGAGCGCGCCGACTACGGCGCCGCGCTGCAGCAGCACTACGAGCAGGGCCCGCCGCCCGACTGGGCGCAGCGCTTCGTCAGCAGCTACGCGAGCATGCACCCGTGGGAAGACTGGGCCGAGACCTGGGCCCACTACCTGCACATGGCGGACACCGCCGACACGGCGATGAGCTTCGGCATCGACGCGAGCAATGTGGAACTCACGAGCGACCTCTTCACCGCCGCCGACCTGTGGCAGCCCGAGCATCCCGACGCCGCGAAATTCCTCGACTTCATCAACGGCTGGGTGCTGCTGACCAGCATGCTCAACGAGCTGTCGCGCAGCATGGGCCAGCCCGACTACTACCCCTTCGTGCTGCCGCGCGCGGCGGTGGGCAAGCTGCAGTTCATCCACGGCGTGGTCACCGCGCAGCGCAGCGGCACGGCGCCGACGATGGTGACGGCGGGGGATGTGGCGGAAGCCGCGACGGAGGCTGCCGAGCCTGCACAGGGGCAGACCCAATCGCAGTCGCAGGGCGACGTCGCTCAGTCCTGAGGCGGCGGCTTTCCTGCGGCACAGCGCGCGCAGATGCAGGCCTGGCCGCGCAGCGCCGGCGGCAGCGTGTCGAGCGGCGCCAGCGAAAAATCGGCGGCCATGCACCAGCAGGGCGGCTGCGCCTGCCCGGTCTCGCGCTCGACCTCCATCGCGCAGCGGTTCGCCTCGCCGCACAGCGGACAGCGCGCGGTGTCGATGACCACCGTCATGCGAGCGCGAAGGCCGGCAGCTTCTTCGGCACCGCCACGTTGCGCAGCGTCGCGTACACCGGCAGGCCGTCGCGGTAGGCGGGGTAGTCCTCGCCCGCGATCAGCGGCAGCAGGTAGCGGCGGCACTTCTCGGTGATGCCGTAGCCGTCGTCCGAGATGAAGTCGCGCGGCATCGGCTTCTCGACATTGGCCACCGCTTCGAGCGGCGCCGCGCCCAGCGTGTACGCATAGGGCACGTCGCTCGTGCGCTCGATGGTCGGCATCACCGCGTTGCGGCCTTCGAGCGCCAGCTCGACCGCGCGCTGGCCCAGCTCGTAGGCCTGCTTCACGTCGGTGGCCGAGGCGATGTGCCGCGCCGCGCGCTGCAGGTAGTCGGCCACCGCCCAGTGGAACTTGTGGCCCAGCGCCTCCTTCACCATCTGCGCCACCACCGGCGCCGCGCCGCCCAGCTGGGCATGGCCGAAGGCATCGCACGCGCCCTGCTCGGCCAGGAAGGTGCCGTCGGGATGGTGGCAGCCTTCGGACACCACCACCGAGCAGTAGCCGTGCTGCTGCACCATGGCATCGACGCGCGCCAGGAAGCGGGCCGCGTCGAACTCGATCTCGGGGAACAGCACCACCACCGGAATGCCATGGTCGGCCACCAGCCCGCCGGCCGCGGCGATCCAGCCGGCATGGCGGCCCATCACCTCGAGCACGAACACCTTGGTGGAGGTGGCGGCCATCGAGCGCACGTCGAACGAGGCTTCGAGCGTGGACACCGCCACGTACTTCGCCACCGAGCCGAAGCCCGGGCAGCAGTCGGTCAGCGGCAGGTCGTTGTCGATGGTCTTGGGCACGTGGATGGCCTGCAGCGGGTAGCCCATCGACTGCGACAGCTGGCTCACCTTGAAGCAGGTGTCGGCCGAGTCGCCGCCGCCGTTGTAGAAGAAGTAGCCGATGCCGTGCGCCTTGAACACCTCGATCAGGCGCTCGTACTCACGGCGATTTTTTTCGAGCGACTTGAGCTTGTAGCGGCACGAGCCGAAGGCGCCCGAGGGCGTGGTGCGCAGCGCCGCGATCGCCTCGGCCGGCTCGGCGCTGGTGTCGATCAGGTCCTCGGTGAGCGCGCCGAGGATGCCGTTGCGTCCGGCATAGAGCGTGCCGATGCGGTCCGGGTGCTGGCGCGCCGTCTCGATCACGCCGCAGGCCGAGGCGTTGATGACCGAGGTGACGCCGCCCGACTGGGCGTAGAAGGCGTTGAGGATGGGCATGCGCGGCATTCTCCCGCAGCCCTTTCCATGGCGCCAGTGGTGCCAAATGCGGGGAGCTTCAGCGCCCGCCGAGGCCCATCGCGCGCGTGATCACCTCTTTCATGATCTCGTTGGTGCCGCCGTAGATGCGCTGCACGCGCGCGTCGGCGTACGCGCGGGTGATCGGGTACTCCCACATGAAGCCGTAGCCGCCGTGCAGCTGCACGCACTCGTCCATCACCTTGCACTGCAGGTCGCTGGTCCAGTACTTGGCCATGCTCGCGGTGGCGGTGTCGAGCTTCTCGGCCATGAGCAGCTCGATGCACTTGTCGACGAACACCTGCGCCACCTGCACCTCGGTCTGCAGCTCGGCCAGCGTGTAGCGCGTGTTCTGGTAGTTACCCACGGGCTGGCCGAACACCTTGCGCTCCTTCACGTAGGCCACGGTGTGGTCGATGGCCGCTTGCGACGCGGCCACCGCGCTGATCGCGATCTGCAGCCGCTCCCACGGCAGCTGCTCCATCAGGCAGACGAAGCCGCGGTTGACCTCGCCCAGCAGCGCGTCGGCGGGCAGGCGCACGTCGTTGAAGAACAGCTCCGAGGTGTCCTGCGCCTTCAGGCCCAGCTTCTTCAGGCGCTTGCCCTTCTCGAAGCCCGGCATGCCGCGCTCGACGAGGAACAGGCTCGTGCCCTTCGCGCCCGCGGCCGGGTCGGTCTTGGCGACCACGATCACCAGGTCGGCATGCCAGCCGTTGGTGATGAAGGTCTTGCTGCCATTGAGCAGGTAGCTGCCGTCGGCTTGCCGGATGGCGCTGGTCTTCACGGCCTGCAGGTCGCTGCCCGCGCCGGGTTCGCTCATGGCGATGGCGCCGACCATCTCGCCGCTGGCGAGCTTGGGCAGGTAGTGCTGCTTCTGCGCCTCGGTGCCGTAGCGCAGGATGTACGGCGCCACGATCTCGTTGTGCAGGCCGAAGCCGATGCCCGTGAAGCCGCGTGCCCACAGCTCCTCGAACTGGATCACCGAATACAGCAGGTCGGCGCCCGCACCGCCGTAGGTGTCGGGCAGTGCCATGCACAGGAAGCCGTTCTCGCCGGCCTTGGACCAGACGGCGCGGTCCACATAGCCCTGCTCTTCCCAGTCGTCGTGGAAGGGCGCGATCTCCTTGTCCATGAAGCGGCGGAAGCTGTCGCGGAAGGCCTCGTGGTCGGCGGTGAAAAGGGTGCGTTCGATGGTCATGGGGACGTCAGCGGATTTCGAAAACTGGGGGGCGCTTCTGCAGGAAGGCGCTCACGCCTTCACGGAAGCTGGGGCGGTCGATGAGCGCGCGCTGGCGCTCGCTCTCGTAGTGCAGTTGTTCCTTCAGTGTGTGGTGCTCCGAGGCCTCGAAGGCCTCGCGCGCTTCGAGCACTGCGTGCGCCGGCAGGCGCGCGAGGCGCTGCGCGATGGCGCGGGCCTCGTCCATCAGTTGCTCGTCGTCGGCGCAGGCCCAGATCAGGCCCCACTGCACGGCGCGTCCGGCGCTCAGGCGCTCGTCGAGCAGCGCCATGCCCATCGCGCGTGCACGACCGGCGCGTCGTGGAATGGCCCAGGTGCAACCCAGGTCGGGCACGATGCCCAGCTTGGGCAGGAACGGGAGGTAGAAGTAGGCACTGCGCGCCGCAATGGTCACGTCGGCCGCGAGCGCCAGGCCCACGCCCGCACCGGCCGCCGGACCGTTGACCGCTGCCACCACCGGCACCGGCAGCGTGCGCAGCGTCTCGATGAGCGGGTTGCTGAGCTTCTGCATCCACTCGGCGGTCTGGTCGCCGAGCGTCTGGCCGGGTTCGCCGGGCGGCGCCATCGCGCTCAGGTCGGCGCCCACGCAGAAGGCCTTGCCGGCGCCGGTGAGGATCACGGCGCGCACCGTGCGGTCGTCGCGGATGCGCTCGAGCGCGTCGCGCAACTCGACCTGCAGGTCTTTCGCGATCGGGTTCAGCTTGTGCGGCAGGTTCAGCGTGAGCGTGGCGATGCCGTCGGCCTGCTCGCACAGCACGCAGGGTTGGGGTGTGGGTTGCGGCGCGGTCATGCGAGCGCTGCGCCAGAAGTGGTGGTCATGGGCGTGTCCCTTTCAAGGCCAAGAAGGAAAACGGACGCCCAAAGCAAAAAGCCGCCTGTCGTCACGGCGGCGCGCGGTGCTGCTCCCTGCGGGGGCGGTCCATGGCATCGAGGTTCGATGCCACGGCGCCCGCGGTCAAGCCGGGGACAACCCGTGCAGTGCCAGTCGCCAAGGCGACCGCACGCGAGCTTGTGCGCGCGAGGCCGGGTTCGGCAGCGCGGCGGGCTGCGCGTCCGACACCGAGATGCACGACGACTCCAGCGCCGACACCAGCACGCGCCGGTGCTCGGTGCTCTCGAAGCGCTCGCCCGGCCCGAGCACGATGTCGCGCGGGTCGCGGTCGAGCGTGATCCACACCGCGCCGCTGCGGCATTCGATGCCCACGCCCGCGCCGTCGGGCACGGCGAAGACGGCGCGGCTGGGCAGGCTCACGTGGAAGCGCGAGCTCGACGAGGAGAAAAAGGTGGAAGGGGACCGGTCGGTGGTGCTCATGGGAACCTCCATTGCATTCGTGATACGAATGAATATAGTGAGCCGAACCCTCTCTTACACGCGGTCATTCGGAACTCGTTGCATGCCTACAGAGAATGCGAAAACCCCTGCCGGCGAGCTCCCGCCGCTCGAGCTGCTGCGCAGCTTCGAGGCCGCCGCGCGCCGGCTCAGCTTCACGCTGGCGGCGGGCGAGCTGCACCTCACGCAGTCGGCCGTGAGCCGGCAGATCCAGCAGCTCGAAGCCAGCCTGGGCGTGCTGCTGTTCGAGCGCCGCCACCGTGCGCTCGCGCTCACCGAGGCCGGCGGCGTGCTGCAGCGCGCCGTCACCGACAGCCTGGAGCGCCTGCGCGACGCCACCGCGCGCGTGCGCGCCAGCGCCGCGCCGCGGCAGGTGTCGATCACCACCACGCCGGGCTTCGCGTCGCTGTGGCTCATTCCGAAACTGGCGCGCTTCACCAGCACGCATCCGCAGGTCGACGTGCGTGTGTCAGCCACGCTCGACGTGCTCGACCTGGACGTGAGCCGGCTGGACCTTGCGGTGCGCTTCGTTCCCATCGGGCGCGGCGTGGGCCCGGCGCTGTTCGAGGAATCGGTGATCCCGCTGTGCGCGCCGCAGGTGGCCGCGTCGCTGCGCGAGCTGTCCGATTTTTCCAAGCTCACGCTGCTGACCATCGAATACCCGGACCACAGCGAAGCCCCGACCGCCGACTGGGAGCCGTGGCTCAAGGTGATGGTGCTGGAAGACCTGCGCATGAAGAGCACGCTGCGCTTCTCGCAGTACGCCGATGCGGTGGCCGCCGCGGTGGCGGGGCAGGGCGTGGTCATCGGGCGCCTGCCGCTGCTGCGCGAACTGGTGCGCGACGGCCGGCTCGTGGCGCCGCTCGGCCAGGGCGTGGCATCGCACCGCGGCTACTTCATCGAGATGTCGCGGCGCGCCGCGGGCAACCGCGACGCGCAGGACTTCGCGCAATGGCTGCGCGACGAGGCGGAGGCCGCGCAGCGGAGCTGACGAAGGGCCGCCGCCCGCCTGCCGATCAACCTGGCAGCAGCACCTTGTTGACGACGTGGATCACGCCGTTCGACTGGTAGACATTGGCGATCGTCACCGCCGCCGTGCCGCCCTTGGCGTCGGTCACCCACACCGTGCCGCCGCTCATCGTCGCCGTGAGCGTGCCGCCGCTGGCGGTCTTGAGCATCGCCTTGCCGCCGCCTGCGTTGATCGCGCTCGTCAGCGCCGCGCTGTCCATGCGCCCGGGCACCACGTGGTAGGTCAGCACCTTGGTGAGCGTGGCCTTGTTCTCGGGCTTGAGCAGCGTGTCGACCGTGCCGGCCGGCAGCGCCGCGAACGAGGCGTTGGTGGGCGCGAACACCGTGAACGGGCCCGGGCTCTTGAGCGTGGCCACCAGGTCGGCCGCCTTCACCGCGGCGACCAGCGTCGTGTGGTCCTTCGAATTCACCGCGTTGTCGACGATGTCCTTCGTCGGGTACATCGGCGCGCCGCCGACCATGGGGGTGGCGGCACTGCTGCTGGCGTTGCTCATGCCACTGCCGGCGCACGCGCCGAGCAGGACCGACACGCCGAGGGCGATCACGAGTTTTTTCATGGATGTCTCCTGGAAGGAAAGGCTCTGTGGAAACCGCCAACAGCTCGGAGGCGCGATGCGCTTGAGATGCCATACGGCGCGATGTGCGAAGCGGATTCAACCGATGTGCCCTGTCAGCTTTGCGCCACAGCGCGCCGCGCCGGGCTTGCGCACGGCGAAGGCCCTCGCCAGAATCCGCCCTTCCTTTTTCAGCGACCGTTTTTCCAGACACCGCGCACGGCGACGATCAACCTCCCGGGCGAGAACACCATTCAATGAACCGTTCACTGAACACCTGACGCACACCGACCGCCCCGGCCGGATGTGCACCTTCGCATCCGCCGCGGCCGAATCGACAAGGGCCCCGCGCGCAACTGCATTCGCCGGGGCCTTTTTGTTTTTTCGGAGTGTGTGCACATGAGTGCTCAACGAAAGGCCCGCGACGACGACAAGCGTCTGGGCCGGTTCTACTTTGCGGTGCCCGCGTCGGCACCGCGCAATCCCGTGGTGGCCGCGATGGCCCGCCGCGAATCCAGCCAGGGCGCGGGCCGCCACCTGCGCACCCACCGCGCCGAGCGGCGCGCGCAGAAGGTGGCGTTGCAGAAAGCCGCGCGCGACTTCGGGCGGAGGGCCGACGATGCGTGACGACATGGACAAGGTGATCGTCGAGCGTCCGCGCGGCGGCTGGCGCGTGCAGGGCGATGGCCGCCCGTGGCGCAACAGCCCCGAGCGCGGTTCGCACCTGGGCATGAAGCGCGGCCTGCAGCATCCGAAGTGGCTGAGCGAAAACCTCCAGCCGCTCAAGCGCTGGCTGCACAAGCAGGTGCACCGGCCGTGGGACAAGGTGTACGCCGAGCTGTGCGCGGGCATCGATCGCCGCAGCACGGTGCAGGCGCACATCTTCCTGCACGTCGACGACTTCGTGGCGCGCGACGCGGTGCTGTGCGACGGCGAAGTGCGGGTGCGGCCCTACCGCTGGGGAACCCGCGACGGCGTGCCGCTGCACGAAGCGCCGGGCGTCGAGCTGTTCGTGCACCCGGTCACCGGCATCCTGCTGCCGAACCGGCGTCTGCGCGAGGCGCGCGCGGCGCGCCGTGTGGACCGGGCCGCGCGGCGCGGCGGCACGCCTTACGCGGTCTTCCACGTGATCGACGAGACCACGCAGTGGCACTGCGTCGAGGGTTGCTGGTTCGAGGTCGTGCTGGCGAAGTTTCCCGAGCGCACAGGCACGGCGCAGCCGGAGCCCAGGTGCTATGACGTGCTGCGCCGCTGCATGGTCACGCGCTGCGGTGCGGCGCGACGTTCCGCGCCGGGCCTGCCCACGCACTTCGACATGTATGGGCGTCACGATGTCTATGCCGTCGCCAAGCGCCAGCTGAGCCGGCGCGAGGTGCGGGCGCGGTTGGGGGATGCGGCGTGAGGCGGCGTGTCGGTGATCAGGGCGTGGGACGTACCGGCACCTTCGCCCGCGGCAGCAGCAGAAACGCCAGCGTCCCCGCCGCCAGCATCCCGCTCACCGTAAGGAACACCGCGCGGAACGGCTCGCTGCCCTGGGCCACGGCCCAGGAGGCGGCGACGCCGGTGGTCCATTGCATCAGCGAGACGCCCAGGAACATGGCCATGTTGAGCAGCGCCATCGCACGGCCCGTCACGGCCGCCGGGTAGGCGTTCTTGGTGTACGCGTACAGCAGCACGCTGTAGCCCGAGAGCATGCCGTAGACGATCGGCAGGCCGATGTCGATGGCGCGCGACTGCGTGAGGGCCATGGCGGCGAACATCGCCGCGCCGGCGAAGGCGCAGCGCATCATCCAGCGCGTGCGGCGCGCGCCGCCGGGGTCGAGGCGGCCGAACAGCATGGGGCTGGCCATGCCGGCGACGGTCATCACCAGCGCCACGTTGCCGCTGGCCACGAGCGAGAGGCCGTGGCGGTCGTGCAGCACGGGGCCGAGCCACAGGCCGCGCAGCGTGATGAAGGCGGCATACGACACGCAGGCGAAGCACAGCAGGCCGAGCGTGTGCGGCATGGCGAACAGCGGCAGCAGGTCGCGCACGGCCTGGCGCAGCGACTGGCGCTCGGGTGCGGGTTCGTCCGATGCGATCGTTGTTGTCGTGCGTGCGGGCTCGTGCACGCGCCAGAAGATGACGATCCACGAGAGCACGGCGAAGGCGGTCAGCGCGGCATAGCCGGCGCGCCACGAGGCGGCCTCGATCAGCAGCGCCAGCGGCGTGCCGGTGAACAGGATGCCCATGCCCGCGAGGCTCATCACCAGCCCCGACATGGCGGTGAAACGCGCGGCGTCGAAGTGCCGCGCGATGAACACGGTGCAGGCCAGGAAGGCCGGCGCGCAGCCCACGCCGATCAGCGCCTGCCCCAGCAGCAGCGCGCCGAAGCCCGGCGCCACGGTGCACAGCGCGGCGCCCGCAATGGCGAGCGGAAAGGCGGTGAGCACGGTGCGGCGCACGCCGAAGTGGTCGATCGACACGCCCATCGCGAGCTGCATGATGCCGAAGGTGAAATGGAAGGTGCCGGCCCACGTGCCCAGCGCCTGCGGCGTGAGTCCGAAGTGCTGCGTGAGCGGCGTGGCCATCATGGCGCCGACGGTGCGAAAGGCCTGGCTCAGCGCGAAGGCGGTGGCCAGTGCGACCAGCATGGCCGCGGCCGAGGTCGACCCGCGGGTCGGGGGCGGCGAAGCCGCGTGCTTGTTCATCGGGAGAGACGGAGACCGGAGAGAGAAGAGGGCGGCGTCGATGCTACCGGCATGTCGCGCCCCATGCAGAACGGCGCCCGAGGGCGCCGTTCGTTGCGTGTCTCCGAGGCGTCAGCGCCGGCGGTGGCCGGCACTGCGCAAGGCGCGCGTCAGGCCGCGGCCTTCACCTTCAGGCGCCAGGCGTGCAGCAGCGGCTCGGTGTAGCCGCTGGGCTGCTCGATGCCCTTGAACACGAGGTCCTGCGCGGCCTTGTAGGCGGCCGAGGTGTCGAAGTGGCCGGCCATCGGCTGGTACAGCGCGTCGCCGGCGTTCTGCTCGTCGACCACCTTGGCCATGCGCTGGAAGGCCTCGTCGACCTGCGCCTTCGTGACCACGCCGTGCAGCAGCCAGTTGGCGATGTGCTGGCTGGAGATGCGCAGCGTGGCGCGGTCTTCCATGAGGCCGACGTTGTGGATGTCGGGCACCTTCGAGCAGCCCACGCCCTGGTCGACCCAGCGCACCACGTAGCCCAGGATGCCCTGCACGTTGTTGTCGATTTCCTGCTGCTTCTCGGCGTCGGTCCACTTGGCTTCGGCGGCGATCGGCACCTGCAGCAGCGCGTTCAGGATGTTCTCGCGCTCGCCGTCGGCGTCGATCTTTTCCAGTTCCTGCTGCACCGCGGTCACGCTGACCTGGTGGTAGTGCAGCGCGTGCAGCGTGGCGGCGGTGGGCGAGGGCACCCAGGCGGTGTTGGCGCCGGCCTTGGGGTGGGCGATCTTCTGCTCGAGCATGGCGGCCATCAGGTCGGGCATGGCCCACATGCCCTTGCCGATCTGCGCCTTGCCGCGCAGGCCGCAGTTCAGGCCGACGAGCACGTTGTTCTTTTCGTAGGCACCGATCCAGGCGCTGGACTTCATGTCGCCCTTGCGGATCATCGGGCCGCCCTGCATGGCGGTGTGCATCTCGTCGCCGGTGCGGTCCAGGAAGCCGGTGTTGATGAAGGCCACGCGCGCGGCGGCTTCGGCGATGCAGGCCTGCAGGTTCACGCTGGTGCGGCGCTCCTCGTCCATGATGCCGAGCTTGACGGTGTTGGCGGGCAGGCCCAGCAGCTGCTCGACGCGGCCGAACAGCTCGCTGGCAAAGGCGACTTCGGCCGGGCCGTGCATCTTGGGCTTGACGATGTAGATGCTGCCGGTGCGCGAGTTGCCCTTGCGCTTGACGTCGATCATGGCGATGGTGGTGGTGACCACGGCGTCCAGGATGCCTTCGGGGATCTCCTTGCCGCCTTCGTACAGGATGGCCGGGTTGGTCATCAGGTGGCCCACGTTGCGCAGGAACATGAGCGAGCGGCCGTGCAGCTTCAGCGGCTGGCCGTTGGCGCCGGTGTACTCGCGGTCGGCGTTCAGGCCGCGCGTGAAGGTCTTGCCGCCCTTGGCGACTTCTTCGGTGAGCGTGCCCTGCACGATGCCCAGCCAGTTGGCGTACGCGACGACCTTGTCGGCCGCGTCGACCACGGCCACCGAGTCTTCCAGGTCGAGGATGGTCGAGAGCGCGGCTTCGAGCACGAGGTCGCTCACGCCGGCCGCATCGCTCTTGCCGATGGCGGTGCTGCGGTCGATGCGGATGTCCAGGTGGATGCCGTTGTGCTTGAGCAGCACCGACGACGGCGCGGCGGCGTCGCCCTGGTAGCCGACGAACTGCGACGCATCGGCCAGGCCGGTGGTGCTGCCCTGCAGCGCGACGACCAGCTGGCCGTCCTTCACGCTGTAGCCGGTGGCGTTCTTGTGCGAACCGTTGGCCAGCGGGGCGGCCTGATCGAGCACGTTGCGTGCGAACTCGATGACCTTGGCGCCGCGCACGGGGTTGTAGCCCTTGCCCTTTTCGGCGCCGCCGGTTTCGGGAATGGCGTCGGTGCCGTACAGCGCGTCGTACAGCGAACCCCAGCGCGCGTTGGCGGCGTTCAGGGCGTAGCGCGCGTTCAGGATCGGCACCACCAGCTGCGGGCCGGCCTGCAGCGCGAGCTCGGAGTCGACGTTGGCCGTGGTGGCCTTCACGCCCTTGGGTTGCGGCAGCAGGTAGCCGATCTTTTCCAGGAAGGCGCGGTAGGCCGGCATGTCGGCGATCGGGCCGGGGTTCTTCTTGTGCCAGGCGTCGAGTTCGCTCTGCAGGCGGTCGCGCTCGGCGAGCAGGGCGACGTTCTTGGGCGCCAGGTCATGGACGATGGCGTCGAAGCCCTTCCAGAACACGTCGCTGGCCACGCCGCTGGCGGGCAGGACCT
The DNA here is from genome assembly GCF_059423605.1 of Variovorax sp. GW460-12-1-14-LB1. Classification (NCBI taxonomy): domain Bacteria; kingdom Pseudomonadati; phylum Pseudomonadota; class Betaproteobacteria; order Burkholderiales; family Comamonadaceae; genus Variovorax; species Variovorax sp. GW460-12-1-14-LB1. The sequence goes on along the minus strand of NZ_JBWKYF010000055.1, from coordinate 32,799 downwards.
TCTCTTCGACGAAGCGGTGCAGTTCGGTCGCGACCTGGAGTCGGTGGGCGGTGGTGCGGTCGGTCATGTGTTTCTCCTTGGGGAACGCAATGCAAAAAACAGGAAATCGGGGGCGGCGCAGCAGTGGGGCGCACTTGCCCCAGGTGAAGCCATGGGAGAACTGTATTCGATACTTTGTCGGCCAGTAAGAGCCGAAAGTGAGATTTATCTGTGACAAAAATGAAGGTAATCGAACAAGGTCCCAGTCCCGCTTCAAAGGGTAGGCCCTGAGGCCGGGCCGGTGGCAGCTGTATATATTTAACTTCTTAAATAATCAGCTCCCGCCGCAATGATCCTCCTGGCTTCCAACGAAAACCCGCTCGGCATGCCCGAGTCGGCCCGCCGCGCCGCCGCCGCCGCCCTCGAAGGTGCGGGCAACTACCCCGACAGCAACGGCACCGCGCTCAAGCAGGCGCTGGCCGCGCGGCTCGACGTGCCGCCCGAGTGGCTCACGCTGGGCAGCGGGTCGAGCGAGATCCTCGAGCTCGCGGCGCAGGTCAGCCTCAAGCCGGGCGAGAACGTCGTCTATTCGCAGTACGGCTTCATCGTCTATGCGGCGGCCACGGCGCACGCCCACGCGCGCGCCACCGTCGTGCCTTCGCGCGACTTCGGCCACGACCTGGACGCGATGCGCGCCGCCATCGGCGACGACACCAAGCTGGTCTTCGTGGCCAACCCGAACAACCCGACCGGCACCTTCATCGATGCTGCGCCGCTGCGCGAGTTTCTGCAATCGGTGCCCGCGCACGTGACGGTGCTGCTCGACGAGGCCTACACCGAGTACCTGTCGCCCGCGCAGCGCTACGACAGCATCGAATGGGTGCGCCGCCTGCCCAACCTGATCGTGGCGCGCACTTTTTCCAAGGCCTTCGGCCTGGCGGGGCTGCGCATCGGCTACGGCGTGTCGCAGCCGGCGCTCACGGCGCGCATGAACGCGCACCGCCCGCGCTTCAACGTGACGACGCCGGCCCAGGCTGCGGCCGTGGCGGCGCTGGGCGACGCCGACTTTCTGGCGCGCACCTACGAACTCAACACCGCCGGGCGCGAACAGCTCGCCGCGGGCTTCACCGCGCTGGGCCTGCCGCACGTGCCGTCGTCGGGCAACTTCGTGATGGTGCAGGTCGGTGATGCGCCGGCCGTGCACGCGCGCCTGCTGGCCGCCGGCATCGAGGTCTCGCTGCTCGGCCCTTATGGCCTGCCGCAATGGCTGCGCGTGAGCGTCGGCCTGCCGGCGCAGAACGAGGCGCTGCTGGCCGCGCTGCGCTGAAGACCCCACGCACACCGAAGAACAACCACCCCGAGGAGACCGCCCCATGCAACGCCGCCAGTTCGCAGCGCAGGCCGCTGCCGTCATCACCGCCACGGCCCTCGCGCCGATGGCGTTCGCGCAGGAGCGCACGGTGCGCATCCTGATCGGCTTTCCGCCGGGCGGCTCGGCCGACGTGGTCGCGCGGATCCTGGCCGACAAGATGCGCGTGTCGCTCGGACAGAACGTCATCGTCGACAACAAGCCCGGCGCGGCCGGCCGGCTCGCGCTGGCCGAACTCAAGCGCTCGCCGCCGGACGGCAGCGTGCTCATCTTCTCGCCCAGCGGCGCGATGGTGATCCACCCGTGGCTGTACGCGAACCTCGGCTACGACACGGTGAAAGACTTCACGCCGATCTCGCTCGGCAGCACCTTCGACTTCGCGGTGACGGCCGGACCGGGCGCGCCGGCGGGTGACCTGAAGGCGGTGCTGGCCTGGATGAAGGCCAACCCGGGCAAGGCCAACTACGCGACCTCGGGCGCCGGCACGGTGCCGCACTTCGCGGGCCAGCTGCTGGCGCAGGCCTCGGGCGTGCCGATGACGCACGTCGCCTACCGCGGCGGCGCGCCGGCCGCGCAGGACCTCATCGGCGGACAGGTGCCGCTGATGGTCGACACCGCCTCGGAAACCATCGAGCACCACCGCGCGGGCAAGGTCCGCATCCTCGCGGTGACAGGCGAAAAGCGCAGCCGCGCGCTGCCCGACGTGCCGACGCTGAAAGAGGCCGGCATCAACGTGACGGCCGATGCCTTCTTCGGCTTGTATGGCCCGCCGGGCATGTCGCCCGAGCTGGTCGCGCGCATCGACAAGGCCGTGGCCGACGCGCTGCGCCTGCCCGACGTGCAGGAAAAGATCTACGCGCTGGGCCTCGTGCCGGCGCATGCGGGGCCGGCGGAGCTGGCGACGATCCAGGCGACGCACCTGAAGCGGTGGGAACTGCCGATCAAGAACTCCGGCTTCAAAGCCGAATCCTGATGCTCAGACCTGCCCGCTGAGCGCCTTCGCCGCCGCGCGCACGGGCTCGATGTAGGCCGCGTCATAGCGGTGCGTTGGCATCGTCAGCGTGACCGCCGCGGCCAGGCCGCCATCCGCATGGAACACCGGCGCCGAGATGCCCGCCAGCTCGGCCGTGCGGTCGCCCACCAGCGCGCAATAGCCTTGCGCGCGGATCGCGTCGTACAGCTTGCGCTCCCTGGCGCCGCGCGGCCGTTCGGCCTCGGGCCCGAAGGCGATCAGCACGCGCGCGCCCGCGCCCCGGTCGTTGGGCAGCAGGTCGCCTGCGCGCACGTGGTCGCGCACGACGTGCGACGAATCGACGCGGAACTGGCACAGCCGCACCCAGCTGTCGCCCTGGTCCTGCCGCACGTGGTACGCCGCGCTCTCGCCGGTGGCGGCGGCGAGCGTGCGCAGCACCGGCACCACGAGGCGGTCGAGCGACTGCGACGCCGCGTACAGCCCGTGCAGCCGCGCGATCTCCAGCCCCAGCGCATAGCGCCCGTCGTCCTGCCGGCGGATCAGCCGCGCATGTTCGAGCGAGGCCAGCAGGCGCAGCACCGTGCTCTTGTACAGCTGCGTGCGCTCGGCGAACTGCGCGAGCGACAGCGCCTCGTCGCCGGGCCGGAAGGCCGACAGCAGGCTCAGCGCGCGGTCGACCGCGGCGGCGCCGCCGGGGGCGGCGTTGAGGTCGGACACCGATTCGGTCTGGGCTTTGCGGGGCATGGCGTGGCTTGACAGTCGGCGGGCTTGCCGATTTAATTCTGTTTGTCAGAATATAGTTCTGCAAGATAGAACAGTCAAGAAAGCACCCGATGACCTCCCCCGACGTTCTCATCAGCGAGGTCGGCCCGCGCGACGGCCTGCAGTCCGTGAAGGCCACCATGCCCACGGCCGACAAGCTGCGCTGGATCGACGCGCTGCATGCCGCCGGCCTGCGCGAGATCGAGGTCGCCTCCTTCGTGCCCGCGAAGCTGCTGCCGCAGATGGCCGATGCCGCCGAGGTGGTGCGCCATGCCGTCACGCTGCCCGGCCTCGTGGTGATGGCGCTGGTGCCCAACCGCAAGGGCGCGCAGGCCGCGCTCGAGGCGGGCGTGCACAAGCTCACGATGCCGGTGTCGGCCAGCGTCGCGCATTCGCTGGCCAACGTGCGCAAGACGCCGACCGAGATGGTCGAGGAGGTGCGCGCCATCGCCGAACTGCGCGGTGCCCTCGCGCCGCAGGTGAGGCTCGAAGCCGGCATCTCCACCGCCTTCGGCTGCACGCTGCAGGGCTTGGTGCCGGAAGACGACGTGATCCGCCTGGCGGTGCAGTGCGTCGAGGCCGGCGCGCAGGAGGTCGGCCTGTCGGACACCGTGGGCTACGCCAACCCCGCGCAGGTGCGCCGCCTCTTCAAGCGGCTGCGCGCCGAACTCGGCGTGCACGCGGGCGCGGCCCACATGCACAACACGCGCGGCCTGGGCATTGCCAACTGCCTGGCCGCGTGGGACGAGGGCGTGCGCACCTTCGACGCCTCGCTCGGCGGCCTCGGCGGCTGCCCGTATGCGCCGGGCGCGTCGGGCAATGCGGTCACCGAAGACCTCGTCTTCATGTTCGAGGCCATGGGCGTGCGCACCGGCATCGACATCGACAAACTCATCGCGGCGCGCGCGCCGCTCAAGGCCGGCCTGCCCGGCGAACCGGTCTACGGCATGACGCCCGAAGCCGGCCTGCCCAAGGGCTTTGTCCAGGAAACCCTCTCGCATGTCTGAAGCCAATCCCTTGCCCTACGCGGGCGTGCGCGTCGTCGAATTCACCCACATGGTCATGGGCCCGACCTGCGGCCTGCTGCTGGCCGACCTGGGCGCCGAGGTCATCAAGGTCGAGCCCATCGAGGGCGACAACACGCGCCGCCTGCTGGGCTCGGGCGCGGGCTTTTTCCCGACCTTCAACCGCAACAAGAAGAGCATCGCGCTCGACCTGAAGAAGCCCGAGGGCGTGGAGGCCGCGCTGCGCCTCATCGCCACCGCCGACATCGTGAGCGAGAACTTCAAGCCCGGCACGATGAAGAAGCTGGGGCTCGATTACGACACGCTCGCCAAGCTCAACCCGCGCCTCATCTACGTGAGCCACAAGGGCTTTTTGCCCGGCCCGTACGACCACCGCACGGCGCTGGACGAGGTGGTGCAGATGATGGGCGGCCTGGCCTACATGACCGGCCGCGCGGGCGATCCGCTGCGCGCGGGCACCAGCGTGAACGACATCATGGGCGGCATGTTCGGCGCCATCGGCGCGATGGCCGCGCTGCGCCAGCGCGACCTCACGGGCAAGGGCTGCGAGGTGCAGTCGGCGCTGTTCGAGAACAACGTGTTCCTCGTCGCGCAGCACATGATGCAGTTCGCCGCCACCGGCAAGGCCGCCGACCCGATGCCCAGCCGCATCTCGGCCTGGGCCGTGTACGACGTGTTCACGGTGAAGGACGGCGAGCAGATCTTCCTGGCGGCCGTGAGCGACAAGCAGTGGGCCATCTTCTGCAAGGCCTTCGGCCTCGAGGAGATGCTGGCCGACCCGCGCCTGAAGACCAACAACGACCGCGTGCGCGCACGCGAGTGGATGATGCCGATCCTGCGTTCGCACCTGGCCAACCACAGCGCGGCCGAACTCAGTGCGGTGTTCGAACAGAACGAGCTGCCCTTCGCGCCCATCACCAAGCCGCAGGAGCTGTTCGACGATCCGCACCTGAACGCCACCGGCGGCCTCGCGCCCGTGCGCATGAACGACGGCCACATGGCCAAGGTGCCGCTCGCGCCGTTCACGCTGGGCGGCGAGCGCCCCGGCATCCGCCTGCAGCCGCCGCACATCGGCGAGCACAGCGCGGCGCTGCTGAAGGAAGTGGGCTACAGCGACGGCGACATCGCCGCGCTGCGGGCGCAGGGCGTCACGGCCGGCGACTGATCTTCGGTGGCGGGCGATATAGTTCCCGCGCCATGGACCGCCTCAAGCAGCTCGAATCCTTTGTCTCGGTCGCGACCCGCGGCAGCCTCACCGCGGCGGCCAAGGCGGAAGGCGTGGCGCCCGCGATCATGGGTCGTCGCATCGACGCGCTCGAAGAACGCCTGGGCGTCAAGCTGCTGGTGCGCACCACGCGCCGCATCGCGCTCACGCACGAAGGCAGCGCCTTTCTCGAAGACTGCCAGCGCCTCTTGACCGAGTTCGCGAACGCCGAGGCCAGCGTGAGCGCCGGCGGCGTGAAGGCCAGCGGCCACCTGCGCGTGACCGCGCCGGCCGGCTTCGGCCGCCGCCACGTCGCGCCGCTGGTGCCGCGCTTCCATGCGCTGCACCCCGAGGTGACGATCTCGCTGAACCTCAGCGACCGCGTGGTCGACGTCACGGGCGAGAGCTTCGACTGCGCCGTGCGCGTGGGCGATCTGCCCGACTCGTCGCTCGTGAGCGTGCGCCTGGCCGACAACCGCCGCCGCTGCGTCGCCACGCCCGAGTTCCTGCGCCGCCACGGCGCGCCCAAACACCCGAGCGAACTGTCGCGCTTTGCCTGCCTCACGCTGTCGAGCGATGCCTCGCAGACGCGCGGCTGGGCCTTTCGCATTACCAGCGAGGAGGGCGTGCAGGAACTCATCCACCTGCGCCCCAGCGGTCCGCTCGATTGTTCCGACGGCCAGGTGCTGCACGACTGGTGCCTGGCGGGCCACGGCATCGCCTGGCGCAGCACCTGGGAGGTCGAGGCCGAGATCGATGCCGGCCTGCTCGTGCCCCTGCTCGACGACTTTGCCGCACCGCCCAACGGCATCTATGCGGTGTTCACAGGCACCAAGCACCTGCCGCTGCGCGTGCGACTGTGGCTTGATTTCCTCAAAGCGCAGTACGGGCAGCCGGAATTCTGGGGCGGGAGGTCCTGAAATCGTGACCGGGCGGCACAATGCTTTTTGCATTTGCTTGCAACCCCGATGAAGAAAGTTTCCGATGACCCTCGAAGCCATCCTCGCCTACTTGCATCTGTTGGCCATCCTCACGATGGTCGTGTTCATCTCCAGTGAAGCCGCGCTGTGCCGTGTGCAATGGCTCAACGCCGCCGTGGTCGAGAGGCTGGCCAAGGTCGACATGGTCTACGGCATCGCCGCCATCGCGGTGCTGGCCACCGGCATCGCGCGCACCTGGTGGGGCGTGAAGGGCACGGCCTGGTACTGGACCAACCCGCTGCTGCACGTGAAGCTCACGCTGTTCATCATCGTGGGCGTGCTGTCGATCTTCCCGACGCTGACCTACTTCCGCTGGCGCAAGACGCTGCGCGCCACGGGCAAGCTGCCGGCGGAGGCCGACATCCTGAAGACGCGCAAGCTGGTGATGATCCAGGCGCACCTGATCGCGCTGATCCCGCTGGTGGCGGTGTTTCTGGCGCGCGGCTTCGGCAAGTAATCAACACACAGGAAAAAAAAGAAAAGGCCCGCGCGAGCGGGCCCTTCGGGAGTAACAAATGTCAGCGCCACACGGCGCTGCGCCGGATCAGGCCTTGGCGGCGCCGGCTTCGCACTTCTTCATGAAGCTGTTCTTGGCGGCACCGGCCAGGGCCTTGCCGTTCTTGTCGATGGCCTTGGCGGCGCAGGCGGGTCCTGCGGCTTCCTTGGTGCACTTCTTCATGAAGCTGTTCTTGGCGGCACCAGCCAGGGGCTTGCCGTTCTTGTCGATGGCCTTGGCATCGCAGCTGGCGCCACCGGCGGGTGCGGCTGCAGCGGCAGGGGCTGCCGCAGGTGCGGCGGCGGCAGCGGGGGCCACGACCGGGGCGGGAGCCTTGTCCTGCGCGTAGGCGCTGAACGACAGGCAGGCGCCGAGCGCGACGGTGGAGGCGACCAGGGAAAGGAGCTTCTTCATGGTGGATATGTCCTTGCAAGGTTGGGTTGTGACAGACGCCCCGCCTCGGGGCCGACCATCCTAACGGGCGACATCGCCCATCGGATGACGATCGTTAACTGGGTCCGGGTTTGCCCCCGGTAAAATTCACAGATGCTATTGGTCAAACAGGAGCTGCTCGCGGCGCTCGCGAACACGCTCGAAACCCTCTCTCCCGGCGCCGGTGCCAAAGCCGCGTTCGAGTCGCCCAAGGTGGCGGCGCACGGCGATTTCGCCAGCACCGCTGCCATGCAGCTCGCCAAGCCGCTGGGGCGCAAGCCCCGCGAACTGGCCGAGGAACTGAGCGCTGCGCTGCTCGCCACCCCCGCTTTCGGCCAATGGGTCGAGGCCATCGAGATCGCCGGCCCCGGCTTCCTCAACATCCGCCTGAAGGCTGCCGCCAAGCAGCAGATCGTGCGCGAGGTGCTGGCCGCCGGCGAAGCCTTCGGCCAGCAGCCCGCCACCGGCGAAAAGGTGCTGGTCGAGTTCGTCTCGGCCAACCCGACCGGTCCGCTGCACGTCGGCCACGGCCGCCAGGCCGCGCTGGGCGACGCCATCTGCAACCTGCAGGCCTCGCAGGGCCAGAGCGTGTGGCGCGAGTTCTATTACAACGACGCCGGCGTGCAGATCCAGACGCTGGCCAACAGCACGCAGCTGCGCGCCAAGGGCTTCAAGCCCGGCGACCCCGAGTGGCCCAGCGGCGAAAAGGCCCCGGCCTACAACGGCGACTACATCGCCGACATCGCCGAGGACTTCAAGGCGAAGAAGACCGTCAAGTCGGACGACCGCGAGTACACCGCCAGCGGCGACATCGACGACCTGGACAGCATCCGCGAATTCGCCGTGGCCTACCTGCGCCGCGAGCAGGACCTCGATCTGCAGGCCTTCCGCGTGCGCTTCGACAACTACTACCTCGAGTCCAGCCTCTACACCAGCGGGCGCGTCGAAGCCGCCGTGGCCAAGCTCGTGGCCGCCGGCAAGACCTACGAACAGGATGGCGCGCTGTGGCTGAAGTCGACCGACTACGGCGACGACAAAGACCGCGTGATGAAGAAGCAGGACGGCACGTACACGTACTTCGTGCCCGATGTGGCGTATCACATCGCCAAGTGGGAGCGCGGTTTCCACAAGGTCGTGAACATCCAGGGCACCGACCACCACGGCACCATCGCGCGCGTGCGCGCCGGCCTGCAGGCCGCGGGCGAAGGCATTCCCGAGGGCTACCCCGACTACGTGCTGCACACCATGGTGCGCGTCATGAAGGGCGGCGAAGAGGTCAAGATCAGCAAGCGCGCCGGCAGCTACGTCACGCTGCGCGACCTGATCGAGTGGACCAGCACCGATGCCGTGCGCTTCTTCCTGCTCAGCCGCAAGCCCGACACCGAATACACCTTCGACGTCGACCTCGCGGTCACCAAGAACAACGACAACCCCGTGTACTACGTGCAGTACGCCCACGCGCGCATCTGCTCGGTGCTCGCGGCGTGGGGTGGCGACGTGGCCGCGCTCAAGGCGGTCGACCTGTCGCCGCTGGACAGCCCGGCGGCCCAGGCGCTGATGCTGCTGCTGGCCAAGTACCCGGCCATGCTGACGGCGGCGGCGAAGGATTTCGCCCCGCATGACGTGACTTTCTACCTGCGCGAACTCGCGGCCAGCTACCACAGCTACTACGATGCCGAGCGCATCCTGGTGGACGACGAGCCGGTCAAGCTGGCGCGTCTCGCACTCGTCGCAGCGGCCGCGCAGGTGCTGCACAATGGCCTCGCGATCCTCGGCGTCAGTGCGCCGAGCAAGATGTGAATCACCCTCTGAACATGAAGAAGACAAGCAGACAACGCGGCAACATCGTCATCGGGCTGATCATCGGCCTGGTGCTCGGTCTGGGCGTCGCCCTGGGCATCGCGGTCTACGTCACCAAGGTGCCGATCCCGTTCGTCAACAAGACGCAACGCGGCGGTGCCGAGCAGGACGAAGCCGAAGCCCGCAAGAACCGCGACTGGGATCCGAACGCGCCGCTGGCCGGCAAGGCCGGCGCGCCCAAGCCCGCCGCCACGCCGCCGGCCGCCACGGCCACCGGCCCGGTGAATCCGATCACCGGCGCGCCCGCCACCGTGGCGCCCGGCACGCCGCCCGTCGCCACCGCGCCGGTCACCGCCCCGGCCCCCGTGGTGGTGGCGCCCAAGCCGGCGCGCCCCGCGCCGGTGCCGGCCGAAGCCAACGCCCTGCCGCCGTCGAACGATCCGCTGGGCGACTTGGCCCGAGCCCGCGCAGGCGGCAGCACGACCACCGCGTCCGCCGCGCCGAGCCACACGGCCGCCGCGCCGTCGTCGTCGGGTGCCGACCCCTTCATGTACTTCGTGCAGGCTGGCGCCTTCCGCACCACCGACGACGCCGAGGCGCAGCGCGCCAAGCTGTCGCTCATGGGCGTCGAGGCCAAGGTCACCGAGCGCGAGCAGGCTGGTCGCACGGTCTACCGCGTGCGCGCAGGCCCGTTCAACAAGAAGGACGACGCCGACCGGCTCAAGGAACGGCTCGACGGCGGCGGTCTCGAATCGGCGCTGGTGCGCGTGCAGCGCTGACCGACGCTTTTCCTGAACAGCCTTTAAGCTCTCGCCCGCGCGGCATCTGCCGCACTCGTTTGTCAATTCCAGCGCCTCGGTCGCGCCGTCCACGGGGAACTCCCGGCGGCGCGCCGGCTCTGTACTGCGGTACCCACAGGAGAACCTTTTCCATGAAACGTCGTGACTTTTCGCTGGCCGCCACTTCGATCGGGCTGCTTTCGCTGGCTGCCGTTCCGGCACACGCCCAGCGCGCCCCCAAGGCCGGCACCGATTTCCTCGTGCTCGACAAGCGCGTGCCCGTCGATGCACCCGTCGGCAAGGTCGAGGTGGTCGAGTTCTTCTCGTACAACTGCCCGCATTGCAATGACTTCGAGCCCTCGCTCGAAGCCTGGGTCAAGGCAGCCCCGAAGGAAGTGGCCTTCCGCCGCATCCCGGTGCCCTTCGTGGGCAACGACGTCGAAGCCAAGCAGCGCCTGTACTTCACGCTCGAAGCCATGGGCAAGCTCGACGAGTACCACCCGAAGGTGTTCGCCGCCATCCACGCGCAGCGCCAGAACCTGAACGGCGACGCCAACATCCAGGCCTGGGCCGAGCGTGCCGGCCTCGACGGCGCCAAGTTCAAGGAAGCCTTTGCGTCCTTCGGCGTGGCCAGCAAGGCCCGCCGCGCGGCGCAACAGACCGAGGCCTACAAGGTCGCCGGCGTGCCGGCCCTGGCCGTGGCGGGCCGCTGGTATGTCGACGGCGAAACCGCCGGCAGCATGTCCAAGGTGCTGCAGGTCGCGACCTTCCTCATCGGCGAAGCCAAGAAGGGCTGACCGACCCGGCGACCTGGTTCTTCGGTCGAATGCAAGGCCCGCTTCGGCGGGCTTTTTCATTGGCGGCGGTGGGCAATTGCCATCCCACGCATACAATGTTTCAGAGCAAGTTTCGTGCCTTTATGACATTGCCCTCCATCCCCACATTCCCCACCCTTCGTCGCCTCGGCCGCCTGGCTTTCGGCGCGCTGTTGCTGGCCGGCGCCGCCTCGGGCGCCCTGGCCGAAACCGCCGACCGCACCAAGCCGATGAACATCGAGTCCGACTCGATGCGCTACGACGACCTGAAACAGACCAGCGTGTTCACCGGCAACGTGCTGGTCACGAAGGGCACGATCATCATCCGCGGCGCGCGGCTGGACGTGCGCCAGGACGCCGAGGGCTACCAGTACGGCGTGGTCACGGCGGCGCCCGGCAAGCTGGCCTATTACAAGCAGAAGCGCAACGCCGGCGACGAGTGGATCGAGGGCGAGTCGGAAGTCATCGAGTACGACAGCCGCGCCGACAACGTCAAGTTCATCCGCCGCGCCGTCATGCGCCGGCTGATCGGCGCCACGGCCAACGACGAGAGCAGCGGCGCGCTGATCGTCTACGACCAGAGCAACGACACCTACACCGTCAACGGCTCCCTCGTGCCGCCGAACGCCGGCGTCTCGGCGGGCGGCGGCGGCCGCGTCAAGGCCATCCTCACGCCGAAGGCCACGCCGGCCCCGGCGGCGCCCGGCTCCGCACCCGCGGCCGGCGGCAAGAAGCCCGCGGCCCCGGCACCCACCCCCGCGCCCGGCGCCGGGCTGCGCCCGAGCACCACGCTGGGCGGCACCGAAGGGGAAGGGCGCAAGTGATCGAAACCGCAGGAACCCAGACCGCCGACGGCATTCCGGGCAGCCGCCTCGTGGCGCGCGGCCTCAAGAAGAGCTACGGCAGCCGCACGGTCGTGAAAGACGTCTCGCTCGATGTGCAAAAAGGCGAGGTCGTCGGACTGCTCGGCCCCAACGGCGCGGGCAAGACCACCTCGTTCTACATGATCGTCGGGCTGGTGCGCGCCGACGCCGGCGAGATCACCATCGACGGCGAGCCCATCGCCCACATGCCCATTCACCGCCGCGCGCGCATGGGCCTGAGCTACCTGCCGCAGGAAGCCTCGATCTTCCGCAAGCTCACGGTCGAGGAAAACGTGCGTGCCGTGCTCGAGCTGCAGCGCGAGCCCGACGCCAACGGCCGCATGATGCCGCTGACCAAGCAGCACACCGAAGAGCGCCTGGCCGACCTGCTGGCCGACCTGCGCGTGGACCACCTGCGCGATTCGCCCGCGCTCGCGCTGTCGGGCGGCGAGCGCCGCCGCGTCGAGATCGCGCGCGCACTGGCCACGCAGCCGCGCTTCATCCTGCTGGACGAGCCCTTCGCCGGCATCGACCCGATCGCGGTGATCGAGATCCAGCGGATCATCAGTTTCCTGAAAGAGCGCGGCATCGGCGTGCTCATCACCGACCACAACGTGCGTGAAACGCTGGGCATCTGCGATCACGCGTTCATCATCAGCGACGGGCACGTGCTGGCACAAGGCACACCCTCGGAGATCGTCGACAACGCCGAGGTACGCAGGGTGTACCTCGGCGAGCACTTCCGCATGTAAGGGAGGGTCGGGTCTCCATGAAGCAAGGGCTGTCCCTTCGCGTCTCGCAGCATCTGGCGCTGACGCCACAGCTGCAGCAGTCCATTCGCCTGCTCCAGCTCTCCACGCTCGAACTGAGCCAGGAAGTGGAGCAGATGCTGGACGAGAACCCGTTCCTCGAACGCACCGCGGAAGAAGCGGCGCGCGAGGAGTTCGGGCTGGACACGGCCGATGCGCCGGTGCCGCGCGACGACGCGGGCGAGGGGGAGGCCGAGTTCACGCCGTCCGCCGCCAGCACTTCCTCCACGTCCAGCGACACCACCTCCTCGACCCCCGACACCGACGGCCCCGCCGCCGAGATCGCTGAGCGCGAGCCCGACTGGGAAGGCGACGGCACCGTCGACATGGCGCCCGACGACAGCGAGTGGGGCAGCGACGCACCCGCGCGCCAGAACAACCTGGGCGACGACGAGCGTGCCGATGCCACCGAACTCGCGCGCAGCCAGGAGTCGCTGCAGTCCTTCCTGCACCGCCAGGCGCTGAGCCTGCGGCTCAATGAAAACGACTGCGCCGCGCTGCGCTTCCTGATCGAGTCGCTCAACGACGACGGCTACCTCGAAGACTCGCTGCCCGCGCTGGCCTCGGGCCTGGCGGGCGACGACAACGACCAGTTCGACGACCTCGTGCACCACTTCCAGGTGGCGCTGGGCCTGCTGCAGAGCCTGGAGCCGGTCGGCGTCGGTGCGCGCGACCTGGGCGAATGCCTGAGCATCCAGCTGAAGGCGCTCGCCAGCGAAGACGAGACCGAGGCCGAAGCGCTCATCCGCAAGACCGCCATCGCGATCTGCAAGCAGCCGATGGAGCTGCTCGCGCGGCGCGACTTCAAGCGCCTGGCCACGCTCACGCGCACCAACGAAGAGCTGGTGCGCTCGGCGCTGCAAGTCATTGCGCGGCTCGAACCCAAGCCAGGGCGCCGCTTTGTCGACGTCGAGCGCAACATCGTCATTCCCGACGTGATCGTGACCAAGACCGGGCGCGGCACGAACGTGAAGTTCCGCGTCATGCTGAACCCCGAGGTCATGCCGCGCCTGCGCGTGCACGACATCTACGCCGGGGCGCTCAAGTCGCACAAGGGCGAGGGCAGCCAGGCGCTGTCGCAGCGGCTGCAGGAGGCGCGCTGGTTCATCAAGAACATCCAGCAGCGCTTCGACACCATCCTGCGCGTGAGCAACGCCATCGTCGAGCGCCAGAAGAGCTACTTCGTGCACGGCGAGCTGGCCATGCGCCCGCTGGTGCTGCGCGAGATCGCCGACGAGCTGGGCCTGCACGAGTCGACCATCTCGCGCGTGACCACCGCCAAGTACATGGCCACGCCCTTCGGCACGGTCGAGCTCAAGTACTTCTTCGGCTCGGCGCTGGGCACCGAGACCGGCGGCAACGCGTCGAGCACCGCGGTGCGCGCGCTGATCAAGCAGTTCGTGAGTTCGGAAAGCATCAAGAAGCCGCTGTCCGACAGCCAGATTTCCGAGATGCTGAAAGAGCAGGGCATCGAGTGCGCGCGCCGCACCGTCGCCAAGTACCGCGAGGCCTTGCGCATCGCACCGGCCAACCTGCGCAAAGCCCTGTAGAAAGCCCACGATGACCCGTCGCCTGCTGTCGCGCTGGGGGCATTGGGTCTTCGCCCTCGTGGCTGCATCGCTGTTCGCCGGCTGTGCCACCTTGCCCGACGAGGCACCGCGCCCGCCCACCAAGGCCATCGCCGTCTCGGCCGACACCGCGCTCGGCAAGATCGCGCTGGCCTCGCAGCCCGACCCCGACCTCAGCGGCTTTCGCCTGATGCCCGGCGGCGATTTCGCCTTCGACACGCGGCTGCAGCTGGCGCGCCGCGCGCAGCGCACGCTCGACGTGCAGTACTACCAGATCGAGAACGACGAGACCGGCCGCTACCTGCTGCGCACCCTGCGCGATGCGGCGCAACGCGGCGTGCGCGTGCGCCTGTTGATGGACGACCTGTACACCTCCGGCGAAGACGAGCTGCTGCTCGGCCTGGCCGCCACGCCGAACGTGGAGCTGCGCCTGTTCAACCCGTTCCCGGCCGGGCGCGGCAGCCTGCTCAAGCGCTTCACCGCGTCGCTGTTCGACTTCAGCCGCGTCAACCGCCGCATGCACAACAAGCTCTTCATCGCCGACGGCGCGATGGCGGTGGCGGGCGGGCGCAACATCGGCAACCAGTACTTCCGCCGCACCACCGGCCCGAACTTCATCGACCTCGACACCTTCGTCACGGGCGCGCTGATCCCGCGACTGGGCGTGCTGTTCGACCAGTACTGGAACAGCCCGCATGTGCGCCCGATCGGCGCGGTCGTGCACACCGACCTGCCGCGCGAAGAGCTGCAGCGCCGTTTCGACGCCGCCACCGGCCCCGACACCACGCCGCCGCCGCCCAGGCCTGCGCCCAACGACCTGCTCGGCTACAGCCCCGTGGCCGACGACCTCGACGCCGGCAAGCTCGGCCTGATCTGGACCACCGCCGAGGCTTATGCCGATTCACCCGACCGCGTGATCGGCAAGACCGCGTCGTATGGCGGCGTGCCGCTGCTCGACGTGGACAGCGTGCGCTACAACGTGGTCGAGCAGATGCGCCGCGCGCGCAGCGAGGTGACGCTGGTGTCGCCCTACCTGATTCCGGGCGCGTCGGGGCTGGAGGTGATGCGCGAGATCCGCGGGCGCAACGTGAAGATCAGCGTGGTCACGAATTCGCTCGCTGCCACCGACGAACCGCTGGTGCACACCGCCTACCGCCGCTACCGCGCCGACATGCTGGCGCTGGGCGCCGAGCTGCACGAGCTGAGTTCCGCGCGCACGCGGCGCAGCGTGCGGCTGGGTTTGTTCGGCACGTCGGTGGGGCGGCTGCATGCCAAGTCGGCGGTGATCGACCAGCGCATCCTGTTCGTCGGCTCGATGAATTTCGATCCGCGCTCCGAGATCCACAACACCGAGATCGGCCTGTTCATCCGCAGCCCCGAGATGGCGCAGCAGACCCTGAAGCTGCTCGACGTGCTCAAGCAGCAGGGCGCCTACCGGCTGCGTTTTGCCGAAGGCGCCGATGCGGGCGCAGTCGGCTCGCGGCGCATCGAATGGGTCAGCGAGGAAGGCGGCAAGACCACCGTGCTGCACGAAGAACCCGACTCGGGCTTCTGGGACCGCACCATGCTCGAGTTGCTGGCGCCGCTCACGCCCGAGAGCCTGCTCTAGGGCCTCAGGTGCCGCGCACCGCCGACCACACCAGCCGCAAGCCCAGCAGGCCCATCACGCCGCCGGCCGCGCGGTCGATCCAGGTCTTGTAGCGCAGGTAGGCCGCGCGCGGCGCGGCCGAGGACAGCGCCAGCGCAACGATCGCGTACCAGCCCGTCTCGATGCAGAAGATCACGGCCGGCACGGCGAGCGCGAGCACCAGCGGCACCTCGCGCGGCAGGAAGGCCGCGAAGATGCTCGCGTACACCACCGCCGTCTTCGGGTTGCTGATCTGCGTGGCCAGGCCGAGCAGGAAGGTGCGTCCGCTGCGGCCTTGCTGGCGCGGCGAGGCGAGGGTGTCGGGCGTCACCGCGAGCGGCTGCCGCGCGCCGCGCCAGATGCGAAAGCCCAGGTAGATCAGGTAGGCACCGCCGAAGGCCTTGATCGCGAGGTACAGCGCCGGTACCGCGAGGAACGCCGCCTGCAGCCCGGCCAGCGCCGCGATGGAGAACGCCAGCCCGCCGGCGCCCATGCCCAGCGCCGCCGCGAGCCCGTCGCTGCGCGAGGCCACGGCCGTGCGCGCCACCATCACGAAGCTCGGGCCCGGGCTCATCGCGCCCACGGCCATGGCGCCGGCGATGCCGAGCAGGGACAGGAAGTGGGCGTCGGTCATGAGTGGGCTCCGGTGGGGGATGGGTTCATTGCACGTTCACGGCTTCGACCTGCACCAGCAGCTTCACCTTGTTCTCGAAGCCGAAGTTCAGGCCCCAGGTGATGCCCCAGTCGCTGCGCTGCACGGTGGCCTCGAAGTCGCCGCCGCAGACCTGGCGGTTGATCAGCGGGTTCAGGTAGCAGTTGAAGCGCACGGCCTTCAGCGTCACCGGCTTGGTCTGGCCCATGAGCGTGAGCGTGCCGGGCACGTCGGTCACCTTGTCGCCGCTGAAGTCGATGCGCTCGGCCACGAAGCGGCCGGTGGGGAATTCGGCCACGTTGAAGAAGTCCTTGCTCTGCACGTGGCGGTTGAGCAGGTCGACGCCGGTGTTGATGGAGCTGATGTCCATCGTGATGTCGACCTTGCCGCTGGCGCCGGTGCCGTCGATCTTCACCGAGCCGTCCTTGGTGCTGAAGCGGCCGCGGTTGGTGGTGGTGCCGTAGTGGCCCATCTCGTACATGACGAAGGTGTGGGTCGGGTCGATCACGTAGCTCGCATTTTTGACCGGCCCGCCCGCGGGCTTGGCGGCCAGCGGCGGCGCGGTGTATTCCTGGGCCGTTGCGGCCAGGGGCAGGGCCGCGCCCGCACACAGGACCGCGGCGAAGAAGAGCTTGTTCATGGCAAGGGAAGAAGGATGCATGGGAAATGAAATCGTCGTCACAGCGGCCCGAGGCCCGCGAGCGTCAGCTTGAAGCGCACCTGCACCTCGTTGCCGACCACCGAGGTGTCGGTCCATTCGCCGTCGCCGACCTTGTAGTCGAGCCGCTGGATCGTGAGCGTGCCCGTGGCGACCGAGTACGCGCCGCCCGACGAGGCGATGCTCACGGGCACCGTCACGTACTTGCTGACGCCCTTGATGGTGAGCTTGCCGGCCATCTCGAAGCGGCCCTCGCCCAGCGCCTTGATGGCGCTCGAGCGGAAGCTGGCCTGCGGGAAATGCGCGGTGTCGAACCAGGTCGGCTTGGGCAGCTCGGCATCGCTCATGGGCACGCCGAAGCCGGCGCTGGCGGTGTCGATCTGCAGCACGACCGAGCCGCCCTCGGGCTTCTTCGGGTCGAAGGCGACCTGCGCGTCGAAGCGCTTGAAGCTGCCTTCCACCGGCACGCCCATCTGCTTGCTGACGAAGGCGATCTGGCTCTTCTCGGGCACCAGTTTCGCGGTGGTGGCCGGCATGGGTTCGGCCGCGGCGTGCAGCGCGAGGCCGAGGAGGGCGGCGGCGCCCCACAAAAGACGGGTCGTCATCCGGCGGATTCCTTGCGTGGCGCGGGCCACATGCGTTGCAACAGACCGTCGTGGTCGATCCAGTGGTGCTTGAGCGCCGCCGCCACGTGCAGCAGCGTGACGCCGGCCAGCAGGAAGGCGCTGCGCTGGTGCAGCGGCTTGAGCACGGCCTCGGCGAAGTCCTTGTCGACCGCCACCAGGTCGGGCAGCGGCAGCAGGCCGAACCACACGACCGGCACGCCCATGCCCGAGCTGTAGGCCCAGCCGAACAGCGGGACCGCGAAGAACAGCAGGTACATCAGCGCATGGCTGATGCGGTGCGCGGCCCGCTGCCAGGCCGGCATGGCCGCCAGCACCCGCGCCGACAGCGGCGGCGGGCGGTGCGTGAGGCGCCACAGCAGCCGCAGCGCCGACAGCAGGAGGATGGTGATGCCGGCCCACTTGTGCCAGCTGTAGAGCTTCAGGCGCTGCGGGGAGAAGGGCAGGCCCGTCATGTAGAGCCCCACGCCGAGCGAGCCGACGATCATCGCCGCGAGCAGCCAGTGCAAGGCCATCGCGACCCGCCCGTAGCGGGGCTCGCGCAGGGCGGCGGCGGCCTGTGCGCGGAGCATAGCTCGGAAGCGATGACACCGCAGCGGGGCCGGCCCGCGCCGAGCGCTACGACGGCGACGGCGGTTGTTGCTGCTGCTGGGCCCGCAGCAGCACGCGCCGCAGCGCGTCCGGCTGCACCGGCTTGCGCAGCGCGTGCCAGCCGCGCGCGGCTGCCAGCTGCTGCGTGGCTTCGGTGATGTCGGCCGAGATCAGCGCGATCGTCAGCGCGGGCTTGCGCTGCGCCAGCCGCTCGGCCAGCGCGATGCCGTTGAACGCGCCGGGCAGGCGGATGTCGCACAGCGCCACGTCGAGCGCGTCCAGGTCGGCCAGCGCGAGCGCCTCGGCGGCGCTGGCGTAGATGCGCGGCGCCACGTGCCAGTGCCGCAGCAGCGCCGAGAGGCTGTCGGCCACCACGATGTTGTCTTCGACCACCAGCACGGCGAGGCCGGGGCGCAGCACGGCGTCGGCATCGGGCTCGTCCAGCGCCACGGAGGGCGCGGGCGCCGGCACGGCCGCCGCACCAGGGCGGGCCGCCGGCAGCTCGAAGCTGAAGACCGAGCCCTTGCCCGGCGCCGAGCGCAGCGCGACCTCGATGCCCAGCTGCCCCGCCAGCCGCCGCACGATCGCCAGCCCCAGGCCGTGGCCGTGCTGCAGGTTGCGCTCCACGTTGCCGACCTGCTCGAAGTCGTCGAACACGCGCGTCTGCGACTCGGCCGCGATGCCGATGCCGCTGTCGCGCACCTCGACGCGCCAGGCGCGCCCGGTGTCGGTGCCGGGCCGGCGGCGCGCCCGCACGGCCAGCAGCACGCGCCCGCGCGGCGTGAACTTGAGGGCGTTGTCCAGCAGGTTGGAGAGCACGCGGCGCAGCGCCACCGCGTCGGTCCAGGCCACCGCCTCGGCCGGGCAGCGCACCGCGACGCGGCCTTCGCCGGCCTGGCGCGCCAGCTCGTTCAGCAGCGGCGCCAGCGCCACCGCCGCCGGGCGCAGCGGATCGACCGCGGCCTCGATGCGGCCGATCTCGAGCAGCTGGTTGGTCAGGCCCTCGAGCGCCTGCTGCGCGCGCGAGAGCGAGGCCACCGTGTGCTGCACCGCCGCGCTGTCGGTGCCGTGCTGCAGCTGCTGGCGCAGCACCTCGGCCTGCAGCCCGATGGCCATCACCGGCTGGCGCAGGTCGTGGTTGGCCGCCGAGAAGAAGCGCAGCCGCTCGGCCTGGGCCTGCTCGGAGGCGCGCAGGCCGGCCAGCGCCTGCTCGCGCAGCGTGCGCTCGTTCAGGCGCAGGCCGATGTTCTCCTCGAGCTGGCGCGAATGGTCGGCCACCAGCTTCCACATCATCGCGGTCAGGCCGATGCCGATCACCGCGACCGCCATCATCACCGGCGCCCCGAGCCACAGGCCTGTGACGATCACCGGCGCCAGCAGCAGCGTGATCGCCAGCTGCGTGGCCGGCGTGTAGAACGACACCGAAAACGCCGACGACAGCGTCATGCCCATGAGGATCAGGCCCAGCAGCAGCTGCAGGTCGGGCCGCTCGGGGTTGAACAGCAGCACGCCCGCCAGGCCGTGCGCCAGCTCCCAGATGGCCGTGCGCAGCGTGTGCTGGCGCTGCGCGGCGCGCAGGGTGGCGGGGGTGAAGGGCTCGGGCAGGCGCTGCGGAAAGAAGCCGCGCATCACCGTGACGCCGGTGACCAGCGCCAGCCACACCAGCGCGCGCACCGGCGAGAACTGCCAGGCGAAGAGCGCCGCCACGCCGCAGTTGAGCAGGTACTGCACCAGCAGCACCGGCCCGAGCGGGCGGATCGACAACCGCAGCACTTCGCACTGGATCGCGAAGCGGTGGTCGCCGTCGCGGGCGTCTGCCGGGGGGGCCGCGGAGGCGGGGGTGGGCGTCATGGGCAAATCGACTATATAGAGAAGGCCCCAGCCCCGGCGACAATGGGGGCCCTTAGCGGGCTTCCCGATGGCCGACTTTCCGTGAACGATCTCTCATTTTTCCTGCCTTGCGCCGCCGGCGTCGAGGAATTCCTTGCCCAGGAGGTGCATGCCCTGACCGGCCGTGCCGGGCAGGACCTGCTCACCCTGCGCGGCGGCGTGCGCGTGCGCGCCGACTGGCGCGACGGCCTCAAGCTCAACCTGCACAGCCGGCTCGCGCAGCGCGTGCTGGTCGAACTGGCCCATGGGCCCTACCGCAACGAGAACGACCTGTACGCCATCGCCAACGGCGTGGCCTGGGAGATCTGGTTCACGCCCAAGCAGACCTTCAAGATCGAGACCACGGCCCAGCACAGCCCGCTGCAGAGCCTGAACTTCGCCACCCTGCGCATCAAGGACGCCGTGGCCGACCGCTTCCGCGCCAAGGCCAACGGCGTGCGCCCGAGCATCGAGACCCAGTGGCCCGACTGCCGCATCTTTGCGCACCTGACCACCGACAGCTGCACGCTGTACATCGACACCTCGGGCGAGCCGCTGTTCAAGCGCGGCTGGCGCCAGGACAAGGGCGACGCCCCGCTGAAGGAAACCCTGGCCGCCGCCATGCTGGCCGCCAGCGGCTGGTGGAACCCCGAGACCGGCGAGGTCGCCAAGGCCCCGCTGTACGACCCCTGCTGCGGCAGCGGCACCATCGCCATCGAGGCCGCGCAGATCGCCAGCGGCATCGCGGCGGGCTCGCTGCGGCGCTTCGGCTTCGAGAAGCTGCTGCCGTTCCAGGCGCACGTCTGGGCGGCGATCAAGAATGAAGCCGCCAACGCGCAGCATGCGAGCGCCATCGCCGTCTTCGGCTCCGACGTGTCGCACCGCATGGTCGACTTCGCCGAGCGCAACGCCGAACGCGCGGGCGTGGCCGGCGCTATCGAGTTCCGCGGCGGCGACGCCCTGCAGCGCATGCCGCCGGCCGAGGGCGGCGTGATCATGCTCAACCCGCCGTATGGCGAGCGCATCGAGGTCGGCGGCGTGGCCCGCTTCGGCGCCCGCGAAGCCGCCCAGACCTCGGGCGATGGCGAAGGTGGCGACGGCGGCGACTTCTTTCCGCAGCTCGCCACCCACTGGAAGAAAAACTACGCGGGCTGGACCGCCTGGGTGCTCACGCCCGACCTGAAGCTGCCCAAGCAGATGCGCCTGAAGGAGTCGCGCCGCGTGCCGATGTGGAACGGCCCCATCGAATGCCGGCTGTTCCGTTTCGACATGGTGCGGGGCTCGAACCGGGCAGCGCCGCCAGACGCCTAGGACTGCAGCTTCAGGCCTGCAATGCCCAGGAAGATCAGCGCGATGCACACCAGCCGCAGCGGCGCGGCGCTCTCCTGGAAAAAGAAGATGCCGATCAGCGTGACGCCGATGGCGCCGATGCCGGTCCAGATCGCGTAGGCCGTCCCGACCGGCAGCGTCTTCATTGCGGCGGTGAGCAGCACGATGCTCGCCAGCGCGGCGCCCAGGCCCAGCGCGCCGGCGCCGGGGCGCTCCCAGCCCGCCGCGGCCTTCAGCGCGAGGGCCATCACGATCTCCACCAGTCCGGCGGCAAGCAGAAGGAACCAGGCCATGGCGTTCGCTCCCTTCACAGCAGCTTGATGATGGCCACGCCGAGCAGCAGCACGGCCACGCCCGCCATGCGCAGGCCCGACACCGGGCGCTGCGGCAGCCGGAACCAGCCGTAGCGGTCGACGAACACCGACGCCACCTGCTGCCCCGCCACCGTCAGCCCGACCGCGGCCGCGGCGCCGATGGCCGGGATCGCCGTGAACACCGTCGTCACATAGGCCGCGCCCGCAAGACCGCCGAGCCAGCCCCACCACGGCATGCCGCGCAGCGCGGTGCCTTGCGGTGCCGTGGCCGCAGGCGCACGCCGGAACAGCGTGACGAGCAGCAGCGCCGGGGCCATCGCCAGCGTCGCCACGAAGAAGCTCACCGCGCCCACCGCGAAGGGCGCGCCCAGGTCCTGCCGCAGCAGGCCGTTGACCACGCCCTGCACCGGCAGCACCGCGCCGGCCAGCAGCGCCAGCACGATCCAGCCGGACTTGCCCGCCAGCGCCTGGCGCAGGCTGCCGGCCTGCCCGGCGACGATGGCCCCGGCCCCGAGCAGCACCGCCAGCGTGCCGCCGGCCATGGCCGGCGTCAGCGCCTTGGGCGCCACGCCGAGCAGGCCGAAGGTGTCGAGCGCGAACGAGGCCAGCATCTGCCCCGCGATGAACAGGCCGACCGCCACCACCGCGCCCAGGCGCGGGAACAGCAGGATGGTCGAGACCACGTAGAAGGCGCTGGCCGTGCCGCCGATCACGTGCCACCACGGCACGCCCGGCAGGCCGGCCAGCGCCGTCAGCGTGCCCGTGGCAAGCGCCACCGCCAGCAGGGCCAGCGTGCCGACTGACAGCTGCAAGGTCGTGGCGGTGAACGGGCTGCCCGTGGCCTTGGAGAGCTGGGCGTTGGCGCCGGCCTGCACCGCGAGCAGGCCCCCGGCGACGAGCGAGGCGGGAATGAAAAACGCGTCCATGGTGGTTCGACCTCCGTGTGTTGTGAGTGCGGGGCAGGCGAATCGCGCCCCCTTGCGGACGACTGTAGGATCGGCACGTTTGCAAAGCCATTCGAAAAAATTGCATCCGGGGTATGCACAAATGCAGGGCACAGACTGGGACGACTTTCGCGTGTTCCTGGCCGTCGGCCAGGCCGGCTCGCTCTCCGGCGCCGCGCGGCAACTGGGCGTGAACCACTCCACCGTGCTGCGGCGCCTGGGCGCGCTCGAGGCGCGCATGGCGGTGCGCCTGTTCGACCGCCTGCCCGCCGGCTATGCGATGACGCTGGCCGGCGAGGCGCTGCGCGAGCGCCTGCAGGGCGTGGGCGAGCAGATCGACGCCGCGCAGCGTCACCTCATGGGGCTCGACCTGCGGCTGACCGGCGTCATCCGCATCACCAGCACCGACACCTTCATGGCCGGGCTGCTCGGGCCGATCCTGGCGGACTTCCGGGCGCTGCACCCGGGCATCGAGCTGCAGGTGGTGATGAACAACCTCTTCCTGAGCCTGACCAAACGCGAGGCCGACGTGGCGATCCGCCCGACCAACGCCCCGCCGGACCACCTGGTCGGGCGCCGGGCGGGGCGCCTGCAGACGGCGGTGTACGCGTCGAAGGCCTACCTCGCTAAGCACCCGGCGACGACCCCGCTGGCTGCGCACGACTGGGTCGCGCCCGACGAAGGCCTGTCGCACCTGCTGCAGGCCAGGTGGCTGCGCGAGCAGGTGCCACCGGCGCGGATCGCGGCGCGCGTCGACAGCCTCGTCGGCATGACGCAGCTGGTGAAGCGCGGCCTGGGCCTGGGCATGCTCCTGTGCATGCTGGCCGACGCGGAAGACGAGCTGGTGCAGGTCGAGCCGCCGCGGGAGGCGCTGGACACGCAGGTCTGGGTGCTGACGCACCCCGACCTGAAGGAGGTGGCGCGGATCAAGGCCTTCACCGACTTCGCCTACGCGCGGCTCGTCGCCGACGCGAAGGTGCTGGCCATGCCCTCAGGGCGGCCGGCGGCCCGCTAGAAGCCCGGGCGCCGCATGGTGCAACATCGGCGATAGACAGATTTCACGCGACCATGACCTTGCCAGCCCCCGACCTCGTCGTCATCGACACCAACATCGCCCTCGACCTGCTGGTCTTCGAAGACCCCGCCTGGGCACCGCTGGTCGACGACCTCGCGCGCGGCGCGCTGCGCTGGCTGGCCACGCCCGCGATGCGCAGCGAACTGGAACGCGTGCTGGGCTACCCGCTGATCGCCCGGCGCATGGCGCAGCGGGAGCTGACGATTCCCGTGGTGCTCGCGGATTTCGATGCGCGCGTGCAGCTGGTGACCGAGGTGCCGGCGCGTGCGCCCTGCGTGTGCAGCGATCCGGACGACCAGGTGTTCATCGACCTGTCCGTGGCCCACGGGGCGCAGCTGTTCAGCAAGGACAAGGCGGTGCTATCGATGAAGAAGCGGCTGGCGCTGCGCGGGGTGGCGGTGCGGTCGGCGCTGGCGTAGGCCACGCCGATCTGGCTCAGGCCTTGTTCAGCTCGTACCACTGCCCCAGCAAGCGCGCGACGGCCCGCACGCGTTGCGTGTCGCGCCCCCAGCGCCGGCTGGCCGGCAGCTTCTGCGCCCACTTCATGCGCCGCGCCGCATTCGCGATGCGCTCGCGCACTTCCTCGTTCACGCTGCTCAGTGCCGCATGCCAGTGCTGGCCCGCGGCCTGCGGCGCGGCGGCCTCGAGCATCATGGCCGTGGAGTGCAGGTAGCTCAGCCAGTCGCGGGCCTGGCATTCGGCCAGGGTCATGACCTCGGAGGGGTCGTCCTCGAAATCGATGTAGCCGATCACGCCGTCGGGGCACTGCACGAGGTTGCGGTCGAAGGCCTGGCTCAGGTGCTGGCCGCACAGGTGCACGGCGGCGATGGCGGCCAGGCCCTCGCGCCACACGGCGAGCAGGGCGGCGGGGCCGGCGGCGGCGGCCTGGTCGATGCGCTCCTGCAGCACCACGGTGGCACGGCCGCTTTCGCCGAGGTCGGAAATCAGCAGCCCGTCGGCCTGCTGCGCCAGCACGATCGGCACGCGCAGGCCCGCGGCGGCCAGTTGCTTCAGGCGCCGGGCCTCGGTGGCGATGGCGGCTTCGCCGCCCGGGTTGGGCACGGGCTTGATCACGTCGAGGCCGGCCAGCCGCGCGGCCAGCGCCATCACGCGGTAGCCCCACTTGCCGTGGCGCGGGCCGGCCTTCTTGAGCCAGACGCGCTCGCTGCCGAAGCGGTGGCTGGCCACGTTCTTGGCCTGCCTGGGCAGGGTGACGCGCAGGAACTCGGCGTAGTCGCCGGGCGCCGAGCCCGGGGCGTTGTCGAGCGGCGCGGGCGCTGATGCGGCACCCCGTTGGCTGTACAGGCGCGTCGCGGCGCCTCCTCGTCTCAGTGGATTCATGCGGCCATGGCGAAGCCCGGCGCCAGCAGCCCGTGCGGGCCCTGCGTCACGGGCTGGAAACTCTGTGCACTGGCCAGCGGCCAGTAGGTGCGGAAAACGGTGTGCTGGTTGTCCAGCGGCCCGAGCAGCGCGCCGGGCTGCACCTGCATCACCAGGTTGCTCAGCAGGCGCACCTCGGTGTCGGAGATGCGGCGCACGATGTGGTGCGCGGTGATCTGCTGCGGGTGGTCCAGGCCCGCGGCCTGCACCAGCTCCTGCAGCGCATGCAGCGTGCTGCGGTGGAAGTTGCGCACGCGGTCGGCCTTGGTCGGCACCACCAGCGCCTGCTGGCGCACCGGGTCCTGCGTGGTCACGCCGGTGGGGCAGTGGCCGGTGTGGCAGCTCTGGGCCTGGATGCAGCCCAGCGCCATCATGAAACCGCGCGCCGCGTTGCACCAGTCGGCGCCCAGCGCCATCATGCGCGCCACGTCGAAGGCGGTGATCACCTTGGCCGCGCAACCGATCTTGATGCGGTGGCGCAGGTTCACGCCGATCAGCGTGTTGTGCACCAGCAGCAGGCCTTCCTGCAGCGGCGCGCCCACGTGGTCGCTGAACTCGACCGGCGCCGCGCCCGTGCCGCCCTCGGCGCCGTCGACCACGATGAAGTCGGGCGTGATGCCCGTGGCCTGCATCGCCTTGACGATGCCGAACCATTCCCACGGGTGGCCCAGGCAGAACTTGAAGCCGGTCGGCTTGCCGCCCGACAGCTCGCGCAGCTTCGCGACGAAATGCATCATCTCGGTCGGCGTGGAGAACGCGCTGTGCGACGAGGGCGAGACGCAGTCCACGCCCACCGGCACGCCGCGCGCCGCCGCGATCTCGGGCGTGACCTTGGCCGCCGGCAGCACGCCGCCGTGGCCGGGCTTGGCGCCCTGGCTGAGCTTGATCTCGATCATCTTCACCTGCGGATCGCGCGCGTTGGCGGTGAAGCGCTCGGCGTTGAAGGTGCCGTCGTCGTTGCGGCAGCCGAAGTAGCCCGAGCCGATTTCCCAGATCAGGTCGCCGCCGTGCACGCGGTGGTGCTGCGAGATCGAGCCCTCGCCGGTGTCGTGCGCAAAGCCGCCCATCTGCGCGCCCTGGTTGAGCGCGAGGATGGCGTTGGCCGACAAGGCGCCGAAGCTCATCGCCGAAATGTTGAACACGCTCGCGCTGTAAGGCTGCGTGCAGACCTGCGCCAGGTTCGCATCGGCCGGCTGCGGCGTGCCGCCGATCACGATGCGGAAATCGTGCCCGTCCAGCTTCGTGGGCTGCATCGAGTGGTTGATCCACTCGTAGCCCGCGGCCGACACGTTCAGCTGGGTGCCGAAGGGCCGGTTGTCGGGCTCGCCCTTGGCGCGCTGGTACACCAGCGAGCGCTGGGCGCGCGAGAAGGGCGCGGCCTCGGCGTCGCTCTCGATGAAGTACTGCCGGATCTCGGGGCGGATGAACTCGAGCAGAAAGCGCAGGTGCCCGATGACCGGGTAGTTGCGCAGGATGGCGTGGCGCGCCTGGCGCAGGTCGTGCACGCCGGTGCCGGTGAGCACCGCGAAAGCGGCCACACCGATCCACGCGAGCCACAGGTGCGGCGAGGCCAGAACCAGTGCCAGGCAGGCGACCAGACCCAGCACACACAGGGCGAACGCGCTGTAGCGTGCGGGAAACGGAATAATCGTGGGCATAGTCATCAGATGTCGGCTGGAGCCTGCTGCATCATAGAGGGCTGCCCCCAACCTGCCATGACTGCTGCCATGACGACCACACCCGACACCCCCGATACCCCTGACACCGCCCTGGCCGTCTCCTCGCAAGCCCTGGGCCCCGACGATTTCGACGCCCTCGACAGCGCGCTCGACGCCATGCGCGAGCACGACGAGGAAATTCCCCAGTGGGAGTTCTGCGAAGGCTTCATGGCCGCGCTGATCTGCACGCGCCGCCCCATCGACCCCACCGAATACTGGCCCGTGCTGCTGGGCGACCACTTCGTGCCGGCCCAGCACATGGAGTTCGTCTGGAACTGGAAGCGCCGCTGGCGCGAGATCGAAGAAGGCCTCGACGCCCCGGTCGAATCGCTCGAAGACGAGCGCAGCTGGCAGCCCGAAGTGCTCGACACCCGCGGCGCCATCGCCTCGCTGCCCGAGGAAGAACGTGCCGAGATGGCCGCCGAAGAGATCCCTTCGTTCGCCCAGGTCTGGGCGCTGGGCTTCATGTACGCGGTCGAGAACTGGCCCGAAGACTGGGCCGCCCCGCGCGACAAGGAAGCCGCGCAGATGCTCGACGACGCGCTCGACAACATCGTCGCGCTGACCGAGGACGACACCGCCAAGCCCACGCTGTCGATGTACGACGAGAACGGCCCGCCCAGCGTGAGCCAGCAGCGCCTGGACGACTTCGGCGCCGCGATCTGGGCGGTGTACGACCTGCGCCAGCTCTGGAAGAGCCTGGGCCCGAAGGTCGAGACGATCCGCAAGGAAGCCGAACCCGGCCGCAACGACCCGTGCCCTTGCGGCAGTGGAAAAAAGTACAAGAAGTGCCACGGGGCATGAGTGCCGTCGCGCCGACGCAGCGCCCTGCCGCGCAACCCCTGACGCCGCAGGCGGCATGGGTCATGGTCCTCGCGCTCTGCACCGGGGTCGCGCTCAGTCAGGCGTTTCGCACCGTCGGCGCCATCATGGCGAGCCCGCTGCAAGCGGACTTCCACCTTTCGGCTCAAGCCCTCGGGATCTTCTCGGGGGCTTTTCACTTCGCGTTCGGCGCGATGCAGCTCTTCATGGGCATCGGCATCGACCTGCACGGCGTGCGCCGCACCGTGCTCGTGGCCTTTCCCGTCGCGATCGCGGGTGCGCTGCTGTCGGCCGTGTCGCCGAACTACCTCGTGCTGGTGGCCGGGCAGGCGCTGATCGGCGTCGGCTGCGCGCCGGCCTTCCTGGTGTGCACCGTGTTCATCGCGCGGCACTTTCCGGCGGCGCGTTTCGCCACCGTGTCGGGCCTGGTGCTGGCCATCGGCGGCCTGGGCATGCTGGCCACCGGCACGCCGCTCGCGTGGCTGGTGCAGGCCTACTCGTGGCGTGCAGGCTTCCTCGTGCTCGCGCTGGCGTCTGCATTGGCCTGGCTTGCCATCTGGCGCTGGGTGCACGAGCCTGCGTCGGCCGTGCCGCAGGTGAAAGAGTCGATTCCCGAAGCCGTGCGCCAGTTCGGCGCGCTGTTCGCCATGCCGCACACGCTGGGCATCATGGTGCTGGGCGCGGTGACGTATGCGGCCTTCATCTCGCTGCGCGGGCTGTGGCTGGGTCCGCTGATGATGGAGCGCCACGGCTACTCGCTGGTGCAAAGCGGCAACGTCGCGCTCGCGGTGTCGGTGATCGCGCTGTTCGGCTCGCCGCTGTTCGGCCGCTTCGATCGCGACGGCGCCGCGCGCCGGCGCTGGATCGTGGCCTGCGGCCTCTTCTACGCCGGCCTGTTCGCGCTCATCGCCGTGGTGCATTCCGCCTGGCTGGACATCGCGGGCATGGTGCTCATCGGCGTGCTCTCGGGCTTCATCGTCTGGCAGTACGCCGACGTGCGCGTGGCCTACCCGGCCGCGCTCACGGGCCGCGCGATGGCCGTCTTCACCATGGCGATGTTCCTGGGTGTCGCGTTCATGCAGTGGGGCACGGGCGTGGCGGCCTCGGTGGCCGCGGCGCACGGCGGCGATCCGCTGACCGCCGTGCTGGCGGTCATTGCGGCGCTGCTGGTGATCGGCATCGCGGCCTTCGCGTGGCTGCCCGCGCCGAAGGCGAACGCCGTCAGATCTTGAAGGCGCGTTGAATGTCCGGCCGCACGAGGTCGGCGTACTCGCGGTGCTTGCGGATGTAGCCCGCGATGAACTGGCACACCGGAATCACATGCCGCCCGTTGGCGCGCGCCTCGTCGAGCACGTGCCTCGCAATGCCCGAGCCCACGCCCTTGCCTTCATGCTCGGGCAGCACCTCGGTGTGCGTGAACATGATCGCGTCGGTCAGCAGGTTGTACTCGGCATAGGCCGCGAGCTTGCCGTCGAGCGTGGCTTCGTAGCGGTGCTGCGCTTCGTTGTTCGTGAAGGTGAGGGCGGTCGAAGAAGAAGTGGTCATGAGGGTTGGCGTGCAAGAAAAGTGGCGAGGTTGGCGGCGGCGGTGGCGCGCACCTTGTTGCGCAGCATCGGCGTCCAGCCCAGCAACAGGCCCGGCGTGCCCAGCGCCTGTCGCGACCAGGTCCAGAACGGAAAGCTGTCGCGGTGCGTGGCGATCAGGCCGTCGGGCGTGAAGGTGAAGCGCGCGTCGATGCTGTTGTCGACCAGGCGGCCGGTGGCGCTGAAGCGATAGTGCGCGTCCCAGTGCGCGCTGCCCGTGCGGGCGTCGGCCTGCA
The DNA here is from genome assembly GCF_059423605.1 of Variovorax sp. GW460-12-1-14-LB1. Classification (NCBI taxonomy): domain Bacteria; kingdom Pseudomonadati; phylum Pseudomonadota; class Betaproteobacteria; order Burkholderiales; family Comamonadaceae; genus Variovorax; species Variovorax sp. GW460-12-1-14-LB1. The sequence continues at coordinate 3,524 of NZ_JBWKYF010000055.1, read as the reverse complement.
CGTCGCGCCAGCTCAGGCGCCACACGTCGGCGCCCTTAGCCTTCGTGGCGTCGCACAGCATGCGCCACATGCCGCCGATCTCGCGCCGGCCGCGCAGCGAAAAGGCCTCGTCGTCGAACACCGCGTCGGGCGCGTAGCAGGCGGCCATGGTGGCGGCGTCGAGTTGCGAGAACGCGCTGTAGAAGCGCTCGATGGTCGGGGCGTGGGTGGCTGCGGTCATGGGGCCTCGGGATGGGTGGTGCCGGATCATCGCCGGGATGCGCCGTGCAAGGAAGTGCACGGGCGATTCCGGGTGTCCCGCATTAACATGCGCCCCGATGCCGGTCCTTGCAGGGCCGGCGCCCTGGCGGTGGCGCAGAAAAACCAGAACCACAGTCGCTGCGCCCGCCGCACACAACCCGAGGGGACGCATCCATGGCCGAGGTGATCAACGACTGGCAGTTCGTCGAGGCCGTCATGGCCGCCCGCACGCTCGAGGAGGTCGCGCAGGTCAACCGCCGCGCGATGCGGGCGATGGGCTTCAACCACGGCGCCTACGTGCTCAAGCGCCCGGTGCCCGCGCCCCGTGCCGACGCCCCCGCGCAGGACGCGCTGGTGTTCTTCCACGACCTGCCCCCGGCGTGGGCCCGCACCCGCTACGAGTCGCTGCGCAGCAGCGCCGGCGAACAGGCCGACGCCCGCGTGCAGCATGTGCGCGCCGGCATGCCGGCCACCGCGTGGAGCTGGCTCGGGCAGGTGAGCCACACGCGCGCCGACATCGGGCAGCGCGCCCGCGGCCTGCTGCGCAGCGCTGGCGAACACGGGCTGAAGGCGGGGCTGACCGTGCCGCTGTGGACGCCCGGCATCGACTGGGCCTTCATGACCCTGACCACCGACGCCACCGCCGACCTGCGCGAACTGCGCGCGACGTTGGCGCCGATGAACTACTTCGCCTCCTGCCTGCATTCGACCGTGCGCCGGCTGCAGGGTGACGCGAAGGTGCCGGTGCTGAGCGCGCGCCAGCGCGAGGTGCTGCACTGGGTGGCCGTGGGCAAGTCGACCTGGGAAATCTCCGAGATCCTGCACATCAGCGAGCGCACCGTGTACTTCCACCTCGTGGGCGCCGCCCGCAAGCTCGACACGCAGGGCCGCACCGCCACCTGCGCGCGGGCCCTGGCGCTGGGCCTGCTCACGCCCTGAGCCGGCCCACCCCTGTCGGAAACGACAGGGGGCCGCATGGTGCCGCGCGGCGCGGTGCTGCAATCGGCCACGGGCAGGCCGTGTGTCACGCGCCCGATGCTTCAACCGATCGAGCCCATGAGAGAACGCAGAAATTTCGTGCGCCTGCTGGGCGGCGGCCTCGCGGTGGCGGCGGGCGCCACGGCCCTGGCCACCTGGTGGCTCCACGCCGACGTGCCGGCCGCCGCCTTCGAGATCTGGAACGGCCCGGGCGACGAGCCCGACGTGCGCAAGCGCGCCGTCGCCTATGCCGTCACCGCGCCCACGGCCTACAACGGCCAGCCCTGGCGGGTCGACCTGCGCGAGCCCGACGCCATCGTGCTGCACGCCGACCGCGCCCGCGTGCAGCCCGCCACCGACCCCTTCGGCCGCCAGCTCATGATCGGCCACGGCGCGTTCATCGAGCTGCTGGTGATGGCGCTGGCCCAGCAGGGCGTGCAGGCGCGCGTGCAGCTGTGGCCGCAGGGCGAGCTGGTGGGCGATACGCCGCAGCAGTGGCCCGACCTGCCGGTGGCGCGCCTCACGCTGTCGCGCGGCGGCACGCCCGACCCGCTGTTCGCGCAGGTGCTGCGGCGGCGCACGCCCAAGCAGCGCTTCGACACCGGACGCAGGGTGTCGGCCGACATGCTGCAGGGGCTCACCGCGGCCGTGGCTTCGGCTTCAAGCGGGGGCGTGCAATCGGCCGGCACGGTCGACATGGCCCGCGTGCTGCCGCTGCGCAAGCTGTGCGCGGCGGCGGCGCGCGTGGAGCTGGTCACGCCCCACACCGCGCGCGAGAACCTGCGCCTGCTGCGCATCGGGCCGCAGGAAATCCTGGCGCACCGCGACGGCTTCTCGCTCAACGACCCGGCGCTGCGCATGGCGGTCGCGCTGGGCCGCTTCGACCGCGAGGTGCCGGCCGCCGAAGACAGCCTCTCCTTCCGGCAGACGCTGCGGATGTTCGAGGACCAGGCCCACACGGCGATGGGCTTCGTCTGGATCAGCACCGGCGGCAACAGCCGCAGCGAGCAGATCGCCGCGGGCCGCGCCTACGTGCGTCAGCAGCTGCGCGCCACCGACCTGGGCCTGGGCATGCAGCCGATGAGCCAGCCGCTCGAGGAATTTCCGGAGATGGCGTCGCACCACGCGGCGGCGCACGACATGCTGATCGGCGCCGCGCCGTCGCGCCATGCGCGCAGCCCGACCGTGCAGATGATGTGCCGTCTGGGCTTTCCGACGGCGCCGGTGCCGCCCGCGCCGCGCCGGCCGGTCGGCGATTTCATGCAGGCCTGAACAGCCCGCGTGCGATCAGCGCGGCAGCAGCTGGATCAGCGTCTGCAGCGCGTAGTGCACCGTCGCCGCGCGCACCGTGGCGCGGTCGCCATCGAAGCGGCGGCGCTCGGTGCGCACCTGCCCGTCGACCGACCAGCCGAACCACACGGTGCCCACCGGCTTGTCGGGCGAGCCACCCGCGGGGCCGGCCACGCCGGTCACGGCCACGGCCGCGCGCGCCGGGGCGCCGCGGGCAATGGCACCCTCGGCCATCGCCCGCGCCACGGGCTCGCTCACGGCGCCGTGGGCCTCGATGAGCGCGGCGTCCACGCCCAGCATCTCGGTCTTGGCGGCGTTCGAGTAGGTGACGAAGCCGCGCTCGAACCACACGCTGGAGCCCGCCAGGTCGGTGCAGGCGCCGGCAATGAGGCCGCCGGTGCAGCTTTCGGCGGTGGCCATCATCCAGCCCCGGGCCTGCAGCCGTTCGGCCAGCGTGGCGACGAGCGCGGGGACGTCCTGTTCGGCCAAGGCCGGGGAAGCGGAAGGTTGCATCGGGTTCACCATGCGCGCCACAGCGCAATGACCAGCAGCGTGCAGAAGGCCGCCACCAGGTCGTCCAGAAGAATGCCGAAGCCGGCACGCCACCACTGCACCCGCGCGGGGTCGTGCGGCTTGAAGGCGGCGTCGGCCCAGCCCACGGGGCCGGGCTTGGCGGCGTCGAAATAACGGAACAGCGCAAAGGCCACGACCTGCGCCCACAGGCCGGCCGGCGTCACCAGCCAGAGCACGAGCCAGAAGGCGACCACCTCGTCCCACACGATGGCGCCGGGGTCGGACACGTTCATGTTGCGCGCAGCGACCGTGCAGGCCCACCAGCCGATCGGCAGGCCGGCGAGGATGATCCAGCCGATGGTCGCGGGCGTGAACCACAGCTGCATCACCACGAACGCGGCCCAGGCCCACAGCGTGCCCACGGTGCCGGGCGCGAAGGGCGACAACCCCGAGCCGAAACCCAGCGCGATGAAGTGCGCGGGGTGCGAGAGCAGAAAGTGCAG